>JBBDRH010000401.1:0-15169 GCA_040905645.1 Actinomycetota bacterium | reverse complement strand
CCGCGTCCAGCGCGGACTCGCATAGCTTTATGGCGTCGGGGAGTCCCGGGCCAGCTTCGGCCAGGGCAAGAGAGATCCATCCCTGGACCGAGGATGCTGACAGCTCCGAGGCAATCGTCTGGGCGCGAGCCAGCCATCCTCCCGCAGCCGCCTCGTTGCGAAATAGGGTGCGCAGCTCGCGTGCCAGCCAAACCGCGATTCCGGCCGCCTGTTCCATCTTGGAGGCTTGGCGGTAGGCGCCGTAGGCCGTCGTTCGAACATCGATCGCGGCGGGCACATCTTACAACCACCAAAGAGTTCGTCCCAGGCCATCTATGACCTCAGAAGATGAGTCGAGCTCGAGCGCCGTCTCGAACTCGTCTTTTGCACGGGACCAGTCACCCTTCGCGAAGGCGACCCAGGCGCGGTCCTCTGCAGCTGTGCTCATCTTGAGAACATAATGCGCCGGTTCGCCGAACGTCACAACGGCGACGCCGTTAGGGGGCCGGCCGGACGGCAGGAGCCGGCTCACGCCGGCTCGCGTCAGACTCCGCGTCGCTCAGGGCTGTTCGGCTCCAACAAAGCGGTAGCAGGAATTCCCGATGTTGCATTCGGGGAACGTACAAGCAAAGATAGAATCCCATGGTTGTAATTCTCCCCAGGTTTGACGAGAAATCCGCTGGAGAGTCCGTGCCTTGCCTTCCCCCCGGGTACGCCACCCTTCTTGAGCGGCTTCACGCGGGTCACGCGGTAAGCGCATCCCAGGCTGCCCTGGTGGAGGCAGCGTTGGGGGTTTTGACCCGTCCCGGCTTTGACACTTTGATGTGCCTGCCTCGCCTGCGATTCCAGCCCTTCGACTACCAGCTTGCCGCGGCAAGAGCGGTCCTCAGCCGAATGCGGGGGAGGGCGATCCTTGCCGACGAGGTGGGGTTGGGCAAAACGGTGGAGGCCGGCCTGGTGATCTCCGAGCTCATCCTGCGCCGCCAGGCCGACAAAGTGCTGGTTCTGGCACCGGTTGGCTTGTTGGAGCAGTGGCGGGAAGAGCTCGATCGCAAGTTTGCCCTGCCTTCCGAGGTCGCGGAGCGATCGTGGAAGCCCGGAGAAACCGCCGGCCGGCCGATTGTGCTGGCGTCCATCGCGACAGCCCGCCGGCCGCCGCTGGCGGACTTGCTCAAGGGCGTCGCGTGGGACCTGGTGGTCGTCGATGAGGCACACCGCGTCAAGAATCCCCGTAGCGCCTCCGGCCGGCTTGTGCGGTCGCTCAGCACCCGGCACCTCCTCCTGTTGACCGCCACTCCAGTGGAGAACCGCCTTACGGACCTGTTCGAACTGGTCAGCCTGGTCTCGCCGGGCCTGCTGGGAACGGCAGCAGAGTTCAGATCCAGCCACGGTGATTCGGATCACGTGCGCAACCTGGGAAAGCTGCGGGACGCGATGCGTCAAGTGATGATCCGCCATCGCCGCAGCGAGGTGGCTCTCATGCTCCCGCGCCGGCTGGCGCACACCAGGCGGATCACGCCCGGCCCCGACGAGGCGGAGCTCTACCGGCTGGTGGCTGAGCGGGTCAGAGCCGAGGCACGTACCGCGGCACCCTCACGAGCATTGTCGCTACTTGCGGTCCAGAGGCTTGCGGGGTCCCACCCGGCCGTTCTGGGTCCCTTGCTTGTCAAGGTTGGATGGGATGATCTGGCACGGATTGCCAGCAGCCTGGGTCCCACAAGCAAGTCGATGGCGTTCATCGAGCTGCTTGCAGGCCACGTGAGCAGGGATGAGAAGGTGCTGGCGTTCACCGCGTTCCTGCCTACCCTGAATGAGCTCGCTCACCTCGCCGAGGCTGCCGGGATCCCTGTGGTCATATACCACGGCGGTCTTACCCGCAAGGAGAAGGACCGCGTGATGGAGGAGTTCCGTGACCAGGCTCCCGTCCTGCTCGCCACGGAGTCGGCCGGTGAGGGTCGTAACTTGCAATTCTGCAGCAACATGGTCAACTTCGACCTGCCCTGGAATCCCATGCAGATCGAGCAGCGTTTGGGCCGGATTCATCGGATCGGGCAGACCCACGAGGTGCTGCTTACGAACCTGGTCTCCCGGGGCACTCTGGAGGATCGGATCCTTGAGGTTCTGGAGTCCAAGATCAATTTGTTCGAGCTGGTGGTGGGCGAGCTGGACATGATTCTCGGTCGGGTCGAGGAAGATTTCGAGTTCGAATCTTCGGTATTTAAGGCTCATGTCGAGGCTGATGACGACGCTGAGTTCGATTCTCGTTTGGCTGCGATGGGCGATCGGATCATCGAGGCGAAGCTCTCCTACAGCTCCAGCCGTGAGCGGATCGACGATCTTGCCGGTGGTATGGGGGCGGAGGAAGTTCCGGCGTGAGGATCGCAGAACCGGGGCTTGACTTCTGGCTGAACTACCTCGAGGACCAGGGGGGAGTGTGGGAGGCTCAGTCGGAGACCTCCGCGCTGGCGGTTGTCCCGGAGCACTTTCGGGAGCGATTCCATCTCGACGAGGAGGTGCTCGTCTGCACCGATCCGGAGTTGGCGCGAGAAGAGGGTGGAGTGCTGCTGATACCGGGACACCCCGCTCTTGACGAGACTGCTTCCGCTGTCCTGGATCGGGGAGACGTAGGCTCGTGCTATCAGAGCTGGCCGGTCAAATCGGCTCCGCCGCTCGCTACGCTGGTGGAACGTGCCCGTGAGCAGTTCGACATAGATCACGGACGAATCGATCCTGGGCCTGAGGAACCTTCTGCCATCTACTTTCCGGCCCTCAGGATCGCGGCGATGGTGCACTACACCCTCTCTCTCGAGGACAGCTTCCAGGAGCGTGAGGAGGTATGGGTGGACGCTTGGGGAGGGCTGGTCCTGCCCGATGAGGTTGCCGGCACTCTAACCACCAATTCTCTGATCGGCCAGCCGGACCGGCGCCTGCTGCTCGTGCCCGCGGACCTGCCGGAGGCCATCGCAGTCGGGCATGGGGCGCTCCGGTCCCGAGCCGGGGCCCGCAGCGCGGTGCTGGCCGGGTACGCGGAGCGCGGCCGCTCGGTCCAGCTTTCACGCATAAACGCCTACTACGGAGGAGTCCTGGAATCCATAGCCCGCAGGCATGCGACCGCTGCGCCCGAACGTTCCAAGCTGCTGGATGCTCAGGCAGAAGCCACCCGGGTTGAGCAGGCGAGGAGGGTGGCCGAGGTGGAGGAGACCCACCGGCCCACAATTCAGATACGGCCCTTTCGCCTCCATCTGGTGGGGATACCAGCGTTGGTGGTCCCGATGGAAGTCAGAAGGGGTGCCCGCATGCATCGGATGACCCTCATCTGGCTGCTTGCTGCCGGGCGGTTCGCACACCCCGCATGCCCGGAGTGTGGGAGTGCCGAGCGGCTCGTCGCCGGAAGGGATCGCATGGGCTGCCGAGCTTGCCTGCCCCGAGCGGATTCTGTTTCCGCTGTCCGTGTGCTGGCGCCGCTCGCCGGCGGCAAGCAGGCGGCGCCTGACGGTAAGCGGAATGTCCTGACGGAAAAGAGCAGTTTCCAGCCAAAGACTGAGCCGCCGCCTTCTTCGGTTCCGATCAAGCGGTTTCCGGTCAGCTCGGGGGACCGAAAGCAATCCATGGGTTCAGGAGGAAAACGGGTGGTTCCGCCTCGAGCGAGGACCGAGCAGAGAGCCGACCGGGTATTCAAATTGGGGAACAGGCTGGCAATGAGCTTCTGGCAATCGGCATCCGGAGATCAGCGATGGCGGACCAAACAAACCGCGGCTCAATCGCCGCTCGCCTGCCTCCATCGTCTCTACGGCGCGAGCGGGGCACTTTGGGCAATCGGCATGGCGCCCGGCGAGTTGCCCGACTACGTCTACTCGACCACTGCAGTTCCCGTTTCCGGGGAGCCGGAGGTGACCGCGGGTTCCGTCAGGTCGGCGGCCTCCCGCTGGGAGTATTCCTTTTGGCTGCAATGGAAAATGAAAGATGGCGTTGCGGTGGTGAACGAGGTGCTTCCTCACCCGCTGGAGTGCCGGCGCCTGTATGAATCGACGTATCTGCCGCCCCCGGTGGCGGGCCGGCTGTATCGTCCTCCCGAGCCCAGGGTGCAGCTGGAGGCGGTGGAATCCGTCATCTGGCAGCGAGGCCTGCCGGTGTTCGGATTGTCCGTTGCATTGCGGGCCATGGCCTTGGGGGACCGGGTTGCCGGAATTGGTGGGCTGAACCTGCCTGACCAGATCCTGGCTCCCTCGCTGCTGTACGTTTCCCTGAAGAAGAGTGGAAAGAACGTGACTCTGAACCAAGTGGCATCCCACTTCGATAGCGCGGGCAGCTTGGTGCGTGATGGGGTGAGGGAGCTGCAGCAGCTGGTGCGCCGGAACCTTCAGAGCACTTGAGCTCGGGCCCGGTTGGCTGGGAGTTCCGGATCTCGGGGCGTTGTCCAGTCTGTTCAGGCACTATTGCTTATAATCACTGGTATGAATGGAACGAACCCCGAATGGGATCACGTGCTGAGCGCAGCGGCACGCCTGCAAGAGCTTGTTCCCGACGCCGTACTGGTGGGAGGCACCGCTGCAGCCCAGCATGCCGGCCACAGGGTGTCGTTCGATGATGACCATGTCCTAGCCGACCTTCGGGACCGGTTCGATCAGCTCCTGGATGACCTGGAATCCACCGATGGCTGGATTACCGCGCGCACCCGACGGCCTGTGCTGATCCTGGGCAGTCTGGATGGTGTCGAGACGGGCATCAGGCAGCTGATCCGGCGAAGGCCGCTGGAGGTCGAAAGTATGACGGTTCCCTCCAGGGGGACCATTTGCGTTCCTACACTTGAGGAGATGGCTCGGATCAAGGCCTGGCTGGTACTCAAGCGCAACGCAACCCGGGACTATCTGGATGTGATAGCCCTGGCAGACCGGCTGGGCGATGCGGCGGCCGGGGTGCTGGCAGGAATCGACGATTACTACGGCGACCAGATCGGCCCGGGCGGCCAGCGGGTCAGCACCCAGCTTGCCCGCCAGCTTGCCGAGCCCCTGCCCTACGACCTGTCAGAGGTGGACCTGGACGCCTATCGGAGGCTGGACGCCCGCTGGCAGGATTGGAACACGGTTGCCGCCGAGTGCCGAGAGCTGGCAACCGCGATGCTGGATCGAGTAGCCCGGGGAGAGCGACCTTGAAACACAGGCACCTCGAAGTTGCCGAAGGCACTCCCGTCGAGGAGCTTGGGCTGGCTGCCATCGACGACATCCTGGACCGGGGCGACCTGACCGACTGGGCACCCCTGGCGCGGGCTATCGCGGCCGAGCCGCATGGCAAACTGGCAAACTCGGTGCTCCGGCTGTGCGACGCTCACCCTTTGTACGGCACCAGCGTGCTGTGGAGGTCCTGGATAGAAGGCTTACGGTCCTTGCAACCGCCGGAGCCGTCGGCGGCCATCGGACTTTCGGCCCTGCGCCTCGCCAGGGGCATGACCCAGACTCAACTCGCGGCGCGTATGGGCATCTCGCAGTCGGACGTCTCAAAGCTCGAAAGGCGCTCCGATATGCGAGTGTCGACCCTCGCGGCGGCAGTGGAGTCTATGGAAGGCACCCTCCGGCTTTCCGCTGAGTTTTCGGATGGGACCTCCGCGGAGCTGGCCTTAGGCCCTGAGCAAACAAGCGGCGTCCCAGCGAAGCCCGGAGGACCAAGCTTGAAGGATGCATGGTCCGCTCAGACCAACCGCTAGTGGCGAATACCGGCAGTCGGCGCTCGTCAAACCGAGGATCACAAACCGGTCCGGGAAGGGCGTCGACCACTTGGAGGAGCTCGACAATTCTTCCTCTACTTGGGCCTGCAGGTAGAGCTGGGATGCCTCCCGGACAATGTGCAGCGCTACCGGTGCCACGATCCCGATCCCATCGACAGAGCGCAGTTCCTCGGGGCTGGCGTCCAGAACGCCGCGCAGCGATCCGAAAGGCGACCGGAGGGAGGCTCGCCAGGAGGCACAATCCGCGCGCAGTGGCACGCTGTCTCAGTCGTTGGGCGCAGTAGTGCGGCGGTCGGATTAGTGCTCGCCTGCATGGAGTATCTCTATGACAGCGGTGAAGCTGGCAAAGTCGTTCGAGTTGATATATATCCGCTACGGATATAGCCTCCCCTCATGGCGAACGACAAAGCCGAGACACCTCTAACTCCGGCGGTGCTTCATATCCTGCTGACGCTGGCTACCGGGGAGCGACACGGCTACGGGATCATGAAGCAGGTTCAATCGGATTCGCGGGGAAAGGTAAAAATGGGGCCGGGGACGCTCTACGGGTCCTTGGGACGCATGATCGAGGCCGGGCTCATACGGGAGAGTGACAAGAAAGTAGACCGCGAGTTGGACGACTCGCGGCGCGTCTATTACGAGATCAGCGGAGCCGGGCGGAGGGCGCTGGCGACGGAATTGCAGCGATACCGTCACGTCGTGACGCTCGGTGAGCGGAAACTCTCGCTCCCCCCGTTCGCTTACGGGCATGAAGACTCGGACCGAACGTTACAGGAGACTCTATGGGCGACTGCTCCGCTTCTATCCGACGCCATTCCGGGAACAGTTCGGCGAGTCGATGAAGCAGACGTTCAACGACCTCTGCAACGAACCGAAACAACCGA
Organism: Actinomycetota bacterium; assembly: GCA_040905645.1. Taxonomy (GTDB): domain Bacteria; phylum Actinomycetota; class CADDZG01; order JAHWKV01; family JAHWKV01; genus JBBDRH01. The sequence continues at coordinate 8,584 of JBBDRH010000401.1, read as the reverse complement.
ACGCGGGATTGTTCGGCCTGGTGCTTAGGACCTTCGCCGGGACATCACTCGGGATCATCAGCGAGAGGGTCCGAGTGAAGAGGATTGGCGATCGGTTTCTGTTCGCGGCAATCGTTGGCCTTGCCATGGTGCTGCCGTTCATGACCCTCGAGCTGGCAACCGCGACAGATGCGCCCAGATCGCGTTTCGGATTTCCGATGTTCGGCATCATGTGGCTGCTCGCCGCGGTGTTCGTTCTCATGCTGATGCCAATCGTGCGCAGCCTACGCGCCGGCACCATGGCAATCGCAAGTCCTGCTTCGCTCGTGCTCAGAGTCGCTGTCGCGGGTCTGATCGCATGGAGTTGGGTGGCTCTCGTTATCGACCAGTGGCCTTGTTTTCTTGGCGCTACCGGCTGTTGACGGCGTCGGACAAGTATCTCCATCACGTCCGAAGACGGTATCGGTACATGGTCCGTTAACCGGCTTAGCTTAATGGAAAGCGAACGAAACGTCCGCGACGGATCCGCACTTGACCCTAAAGAACCTCCTGATCTGATGGTATTCAGGGAGGTGAATCCCGCGAGGGCGATGACGTGGACGTCGCGCTGATGCCGGCGGATGAGCTTGTAGACCACTTGGCCCCGCACCACCTCCCACCTGATCTGCAGGGGTGTGGCAATACGCGTCGGATAGAACCCCGCACAGCCATGCCTGATGTTATGTTCGGCGCCCGGCGATGAAAGATGAGACGAGGTTTGCTACCCGGTCTGGGTCGCCTAGCCAAGGAGCGTGGCCGGAGTCGAGCATCTCCAGCTGGGCGTCCGGAATGGAAGAGGCTGCCTGGTGGGCGGCATCTTCCCGCCGAGGGGATCGTTGAATCCCCACACCAAAAGCGTCGATGGTTTCAGCCACTCGAGTTCTCTGACGGGTGTTTCGACAGACGGCTGCCAACCGTCGGGCGCGATCAGCGACTGAAGCTCGTCCAGGTTTGCCATGGACGCAACCGGGTCTCGTCCGGCGGCGACAAGGGCATCAGCCTGCTCCGGGTAGCTGACGATGGTGTCTCCTTCACCCATGCCACTCATGCTCTGTATGACAGTTTCTCGGGAGGGAGGCGGCATCGGAGGTGGGTTGGCTGGGGTCGCTCTACCTTCCGACCGAAGCGGGTCTGGCCCTCGAGCCAGTACTCAACGCGCTCGGAGTCTGGGGCGAGATGTGGATGGAGGTGCGACCGACTCACACCGAACCAGGGTTGATTCTGTGGTCGTGGATCAGGTGGGGACGAAAGCTCTCGGTACCCGAGATTGCGGCGCGCCCGTTTCCTGCGGTCTGGACCTCGAAGCCCTGGTAGCGGAGGGCCGATGCCACCAGATCGGTGATGTTGCATAACATCAGCGACCCCGAGAAGTTCTGGAGCCTGAACGGTTTCCCCGAAACCGTCAAGCTGCGCGCGAGCTTCCAGGACCCAACAGGAACCAGGGCCGTCTGTTTGTTCGAAGGGAACTCTGTCGAGGCCGTGCAGGATACCCTCGAAACGGCGGCGGGCGCCATCAGCGACAACGAGTACTTCGAGGTCGTGGCGCAGAAGGCGATGGGCCTGCCCAGCTAGCTCGACGTCACTCCGGGCTTGGAAGAACCCCTGCTGGGCAGGGGTGCTTCGCTGGTTGGGTGAGTTGAGGCGTACCCGTCAGGATTGGTGCTCCTAACAGGATGCTACTCAAACCGGCGCCTGGAGGTTTTGAAGTTGCTGGCGCCCGGGCGAGTATTTGCGGGACCGTAAGCATCAGTCTTTCGGTGGTAGGGGAGGGCCAACAAACTCCTGCCCGTAGCGGCTGGCGATTTCCATGAGGGCCTGCCGGTCCAAGAACTGCTCACCGGGCGGCGGCAGCGTTCGAGAGCGGGCAGGCTTCCCTCCCTCTCGGAAGAAGCCTTCCACCCCAGCTGGCCCGAATAGCAGGAGAAGGCGCGCCTCTTCCGAATCAACATGGAACGAGTGCCCGATATTGCGAGGCCCATATACAAGCGAACCGCCAACGCCCTCAATCACTGTCTCTCCGAGCTGGAACCGAATCTCTCCGTCGAGGACCAAGAAGAACTCATCGTCGTCTCGGTGGACGTGGAGCGGAGACGCGAATCCTTTCGGTAGCAAGAACTCGATGGCGGCGAAGCGGCCGTCGGTTTGTTCCGCGCTCGCCTTGACAAGACCGAGTCCGCCATTGAACCAAACTGCCTCGCCCTCGTGGGGTCCCAGCGCGTAACCGCCCGTGGTGTGTTTAACCGACATGACTCACTCCTTTCGTATCCGTCGCTTGCCTGGAGTGACTCTGCGGGAGAGGCGCCTGCCGTCGCATCGCCCGTATCGGCTATTTCTGGAACGAGTGGAGATATGGCCGATTCAGGCCATATCTCGTCCATGTCAGAACATTCCCCGTTTGGCGGCCTGTGCCGCGGCGGCGGCTCGGGAGGAGACGTTCAGCTTCGTGAGGATGTTGGAGATGTGGCGGTGGACGGTGTGCTCGCTGATCGTGAGCCGCTCGGCAATCGCTTTGTCGCTGCGTCCGTCGGCGACGAGGGAAAGGATCTCGAGTTCCCGCGGTGTCAGGATGCCTTCGGCCTTGGATTTGATCGATGACGGGAGTGCTGCTCGTGCGCGTTCCTCGGCATGAACGGCTCCGAGCTCGGCGAAGCTGTCTGCGGACCGCATTGATTCGTTCTGGGCATGAAGGTGCTCCCCGAGCGAGTTCAAGGCCCGAGCGAGCAACATCCGCGCTTCTGCGGCCTCGTAGGGCATCTGACTTCGTTCAAAAAGATCGATCGCGTCCTCGAGTAACGCGCGTGCTCGCTCCGCATTTCCTGCAGTGGTTTCGATTGTTCCTGCCGACATCGCGGCAGCAGCTCTCATTACTGGTGTGCCGATGTCTTTAGCGGCCGACTCAACCTGCCGCAGGGCATCGCGCGCCCCCTCGATATCTCCAAGCGATGCGCGAGCGCGCGCAAGCACCTCGTAACCACAAACACGCTGCATGCGGTCGGATTGGGGGACTTGACGCAGCAGGCGTTCTGCCCAACCGAGCGCTCCGGCGTAATCGTCTTGGTCAAGGGCAAGGAGAGCTCTACCGACTTGAGCCTCCGGGAGGAATGCGACTTGCTCAAAGAGACTCACAGCTTCCTCGTGCCGGCCCTGACGCCTTCGGAGTTCCCCTAGGCGGGCGACACCCTCAATGGCTTGAGCCGGCCGCGCTTTGAGCTGCTCGGCCGCTCCCATCAGCTCCGCCTCCGCCGAACTCCAATCGCCTGCGAGCGCCAGCACAGTCGCGTAGTGGATACGGCAGACGCCGAGCAGCGATGTGAGTCCGTTGCGCTCGCTAAACTCCTGCACTCTTTCGCACCACTGCGCTGCGCGGGGGAAGTCGCGAACCCGCTCGCAGCCGTAGATCATGAAGCAGCACGTGTCGGCGATCAGCTCGACGTCGCGCATTTCTCCAGAAGTCGCGGCCGCGGTAGCCTCGTCGAGAATACGCATTCCTTTTGCGACGTCTCCTTCGGCGACGCGGGCCACTCCATCGATAGCCCGAGCCAGCATCTCCAGATCGAGGATGTCGAATTGTTTGGCGAGTTCGATCGCCTGGCGGGCATGGCCGCGTGCCGCTTCCATGTCGCCGCTGAGCATGAACGCGAAGAACGCGTCGCGAAGCGCCAGCAGAGCATGCTCGGGGGAGACCTCAAGATCGGCAAGTAGCCGGCGCGCCCGTTCGGTCCAGCCAGACCACACGGCCTCGGCTCCGCGGAACAGCATGGCATCCTCTGCCAGGGCCAAGGCAACCCGTGCCGCGCCTCGGGCGTCGTCTCGCTCGCGGTACGTGCGGTAGGCCCGTTCCCGGACCTCGCCCAACCGAATGACCTCGTCCTGCCAGGACAGGGCGCGGCCAAGCCCTTCTAAGGCTTCCGGTGTTTCGGCCACCTGAATGGAGCGCTCGAAAAATTCGCGCGCTTCTGCCCAGGCTCCTCGCTCAAGACTTTGGTTGCCACGTTCCAGCAGCTGCTCCTGAGCAGCTTGGTCCGGTACCAACCGATGTTCCATGTGCAAAGGGTACGAGGATTCGACCCTCGGTGCGGATCGATACAGCCGCGAGTCGAGTCGCGCAAGACTCGTGTAGCAGGCGCGATCGCCTTGCCTCCGAGCCGAAAACTCGCCAGAAAATCGAAAAGACTCACGCGGAAATTCTGAAACCACGCCTCCAAACGGCTCCTCGATGTGTTGGCCATCACCCCTCTCCCCGGAACTGCTTATCGAGGGCGCGCCGTTGGCACGGGTTTTATCTGTGCTCCCGATGGGTCGCCTATTCGAACGAGCTGAGAAACCAGCTCTCGACTCTAGGTCGCCGGATTCTCCTCGCCTTCGGGAGCGGGAGCGGGAGCTGTCTACCTTTCGAGGAAGTAGACTTGACCCCGATGTCGCTGCTCGATACGCGGTTGCGAAGAATCGGGGCCACCTTTAGTGCTGGGGGCGTTGGTTTTTGCGCCTACACATCACCGGCTTCAAATAGGCGAGCAGGGTCCACTGCCAGCCATCGGTGGAACACTCGCAGCACGCGTTCTCAGTCCCACGTTCGATGAAGGCAAAGTCCACGTTGGTCGTCCGACCCCCCGGGCGGGCGCATCGAAATAGCCGGCCCGTTCCGAACAGCCGCGTCTGCATCTCTGTTCGCGTGGGCCCCCCCTCAGCACAATTAGACGCCTAGGCGAGCGACGGGACACTGAAGCTGAAGGCACTCGAGATGTCGGGGGTCGTGAGGTATCAGGGAGGGTGAAGCTCGCGCTCTGCTCCCACGCGCCGCCACTCAAGTAACCGAATCCCGAGGCGGCATCGTGACCGGCGAGGAAACGCCACTCGAGCGTGAGCGTGAGTTATACGAGCTCGAGTCTCTGATAGACGCCACGGTCGCGACTGCGGGCCGTCTGCTGCTGATCGAAGGGCCCCCCGGGATTGGCAAGACGCTGCTATTGCGCCGGCTTCGCCGCTCGGCGGCGGCGCGCAACCTTCTCGTCCTTGCCGCACGAGGCGGCGAGCTTGAGCGCGACTTCGGCTTCGGAATAGTGCGCCAGCTCCTAGAGCCTTTGTTCGTCTCCGGTGACCGAAGGGAAGACCTGCTCGCGGATGCCGCCGGACTCGGGGAACCGGTCTTCGCTGCGGCGCCCGATTCGTCCGCAGGAGATGCCTCGCATGCCGTCCTCCACGGGCTGTACTGGCTGGTGGTCAACCTCGCTCAGGCTTCCCCGGTGATTCTCGCAATCGATGATGTGCACTGGGCCGATCCGCCTTCGATTCGTTTCCTGATCCATCTAACCCGCCGTCTCGATGGCCTGCCGGTCGGGATCGCAATCACGAGCCGAACTGAAGACCCTGCCGCAGACGATGGGCTTCAGCGGGCGCTTCGGGCCGAGGCGTCGCCACCGGTCCTTAGGCCTCACGCGCTCAGCGCTGAGGCAACCAGGCAGCTGGTCGAGTCCCGGCTCGGGATCGACGCAGACCCCGAGCTCTGCGCTGCCTGCCACGAGGCCTCCGGAGGTAACCCGTTCCTGGTCAGCGAGCTACTTGAGGAGCTTCGAGCGAAACGGGCCGAAGGAAGGGTGCTCGAACCCAGCCGCGTGCGCGAGATCGGTCCTGAACGGATTGCATCGGCGCTCTTGATGCGAATCGGCGCCGTGGATCAGGATGCTCCGGCGCTGGCTCGGGCGGTTGCGGTGCTCGGCTCGGAAGCAAAGGCCGAGCAGGCATCCGAGCTTGCGGAAATCAAGCTCGAGAGGGCACGCGCTGTCGCGGCGCAACTACATGACGCAGGGATCCTCGAGTTCGACGAGCCACTTCGCTTCGTCCATCCCATCATGCGCAGTGCGATCTACGAGGATATCCCGGCGGCGGTTCGGTCAGGGCTCCATGGCCGCGCCGCCGCGCTGCTGGCGAGCAAGGGAGCTGAACCCGAGGCGGTTGGGGTCCAGCTGTTGGCCGCGGATCCGATCGGTGACCAATCGGCGATTGAGACGCTTCGGGCCGCGGGGAGAGCGGCACTGGCGCGGGGCGCATTGGAAACTGCGGTGCGTTACCTGCGACGGGCCCTGCGAGAGCCACCGAGAGAGGCCAACCGGGCGAGTGTGCTTCTAGAGCTCGGGCGCACGGAGCGCGAACTTGGCCTCCCCGAGGCGTCAGCTCATCTACGCGAAGCCGTCGAAGCGGCGCCCGCGGCACGATCGCGGGCAGAGGCGGCGGACGCGCTGGGTTGGGCTACCGGGCCCGATCCGAAAGCACAGGGAGAACTGATCGCGCTGTTTGAGGACGGCGCCGAGGGGGTGCGCGGTCAGGACCGCGAACTGGCGCTGAAACTCGAGGCCCGGCGGCTTGCGGCGCTCCTTCTTCTGCCCGACCACTCACCTCGATTCGAAGATGAGGCCGAGCGATTCCGTAACCTGGCCGGCGACACCCCTGCCGAGTGTGCGCTACTCAGCTTTTGCGCACGCAAAGTGCTGCTCGAGGGGGGATCGGCCGCCGTGGTGTCCGAGATCACTACGCGGGCCGCGAGGCATCTCGACCTCACCGAGCCCGGCGCACACTCGATCTGGCTGTTGTCGACGATCCTCTGGCTGCCCGATCGCGGCGGCCGGCAGGCGTTCAAGCGCCGGCTCGACGATGCGATCGGGGGGGCGGCAAAGCGCGGATTGGCGACCGTCTTCGCGTGGAACTCGAACCTGCGAGCCCACATACTAAACGTCACCGGGGACTTGCGTGGAGCCGAGGCGGACGCCCGCGCGGCACTCGACTCCGGCGGTCTCGCCGGTGCGTTCCCCCATGCCCCGATGGTTCCCCTGGTCCAATCGCTCGCCGAGCAGGGGAAGACCGCGGAAGCCGAGGCATTACTGCGCGATCGCGGTCTCATCGGCGAGCTCCCACCGCCACGTCCCTACACAGCACTGCTGGTCTCGCGGGCACGAATGTACACAGTGGCAGGAGACCTCGAAGCTGCACGAAGCGACCTCGACGAGGCCTTGCGGCGGCTGGAGCACGCCCGAAGCGGCGGGGTGGGCGAGCTCGACGTCTGGCTCGAGGCCGCGCTGATCCACCATGCACTCGGAGATCATGAACGCGGACGCCAGCTCTCCGACGAGGCATTGGAGGTCGCGACGGCCTGGGGCGCCGAACGCGCGCTTGGTGGAGCGCTGCGCGTTGCCGGCGTGCTGCGCGGTGAGGAGGATGGATTGAACCTGCTGGAGCAGGCGGTCGAGGTGCTGGCCCGTTCGCCGGCGTCAGTCTGGCGCGCCGGGGCGCTGGTGGACTTGGGCGCTGCACTACGGCGCGCGGGTCAGCGCTCCGGCGCGCGCGGGCGGCTCGTAGAAGGCATGGACCTCGCACACCGATGCGGAGCCGCGCCGCTGGTTGACCGTGCCCACGACGAGCTGACACGCCTGGGCGCTCGGCCTCGCCGCTTCGCGAGCAGCGGCGTGGATTCCCTTACCCCGAGCGAGCGCCGGGTCGCGGACCTGGCTGCCGAGGGAATGACGAACAAGCAGATCGCGCAGGCGCTGTTTGTGACGCTCCGGACGGTCGAGATGCATCTGTCCACCTGCTATCGAAAGCTGGGGATCGAGTCGCGTCTCAAGCTTCGGCAGACGCTAGAAGTGAAGGAATAGGACTCCCGACTCCCGACTTTGCCCGCCCGTGGGCCAACACTTCGGTAATCACTTCGGTCGCGCCACGGTTACGAGCGAGGTTGCCCCGGGTGGATGCTGGAGTCGTGACTACGCAACCGTACCGACGGGATCGAATCGGGATTGTGCGCGCCACTCTCGAGCTCGAGACCGCCGGGCGAAGCCCCAGCGGCGCTTTGATCGCGGCGGACGGCCGACGTCGGGTGTTCTCGGGCTGGGCCGAACTGGGTGCCGCGCTCGAGGACTGGCGGACCGAAGGCCTTGCAGACGGCGTAGTTGCGAGCAGCGTTTCGCCACTTCATTTCCACGGAGTAAGGGAGAAGGACAGATGACAAACAGGACCATCAGCATTCAAAGCAAAGCGATCGCCCTTGCCTTTGTGCTTGCGCTCGCCATTCTCAATCCGGGGTCGGCGCTGGCGACGGCCGGGGGGGCGGACCGGCCCGTTAACGGCACGGCGTCAGGAACTATCAGCGTCAACCAAGTGACTGGCGCCGTTGTCGGCGACGCCACCGGAGTTACCAGCCACCTCGGCAAAACGGGCATCCACTTCGAGGGAACCGTAGCGCCCACTGAAGAAGAGGGCACCTTTGCCGGCAGCGCCGCCGTGACAATCGTCGCGGGGAATGGCGACCAGTTGACGGGGACCGCCGCGGTGACCTCCACGGCGACCCCCACCGGCGGAACCACTACGGTGGTAGTCGAGATTACGGGTGGCACCGGGCGGTTCGCCAATGCGAGCGGAACGTTGACGGTGATCTGCCTTTCGGGGGCCTCGTCTCAAGTGGGGCAGATGCTGGTCAGCGAAATCGAATGCAAGGCGACCGGACGGCTCAGTTACTAGGGCAAACCACGTGCAGATTCGCGGAACCGGACGGCCGTTTGGCGATTGCCCAAAAGGG
>JBBDRH010000400.1:0-2908 GCA_040905645.1 Actinomycetota bacterium | reverse complement strand
CTGCGGCCGCCTTCGGCTTCGGAGCAAAGTACGACCTTCCTCTGAACGCGGCCGGCGGGAGCTTCCCCGAGCCCAGGGACGTGACCGAGCGGGCAGCGGCGGCGATCGGGCAGGGGAGGGTTACTGCCAGCCCGCTTCATATGGCGACAGTTGCCGCGGCGGTGGCAGGCGGGGGCTGGAGTCCGCCCGTCCTGCTGACCGACACACCCAAGGTCGATCCCACTGCCCTGGATCCCACAGTGGCGCAGACGCTGCGGTCGCTGACCGAGGCGGTGGTCCGCGAGGGGACCGGGGTCAGAGCCCAGGTGCCCGGCAAGCCGGTGTCCGGGAAGACCGGGACGGCCGAGTTCGGCGAGGAGACCCCGCCCAAGACGCACGCCTGGTTCGTCGGCTACTCGGGCCCACTGGCGTTTGCCGTGCTGGTCGAGGATGGGGGAGTGGGGGGCGAGGTGGCGGCCCCGATCGCGGCAAAGCTGGTAGCGGGTCTATAGGCGCGGATACCCGCCCGGCGTTCGTCAACGTCGGTAGTTAGCCGCTCCTGGGTCATTCTCAAGTTGAGCGTCGCTCTTGAGAGCTACCTGTTCGCCTTCGGCTTGCGTCAGACCTTGCGACCGTTTTCGGGCCTGCTAAATCCACTCCCTAAACCCTTCCTTTGGCAGCGTTTCTGGCGGTGTAAAAATAGGTGGCGATGGTGGTGGCACCACCGTGCCGGTGGGGGTTCTACAGGTGTCAGATGGTCAGTTTTGTTGACGTATTTGGTGGAGTTTTGGGTCAGATTGACTGGCAGCCAACTTTCAGGCAGGAAACCCGATCAGTCCCATCGCCTTGAGTCTCTAACGAACCCAGGGCGGTTCACTCAAGGCGATGGAAGGTACCGGGGTGGGGCGATGAGGAGGGAATTAGAGAAGCTCTTTCTGGTCAAAGGGTCCGACGCAGACGGCACTCAACGGATTAGGCAACAGCGGTGATGGCTAAATATTCTTCGCCTTCAGACGGGGGATCCCAACTGGAGGGTTCCTCCAGCATCGTCTCCTGATCTCTGGCCAACGGCACTTCGGATTTCGGGATGCTCCACCTAACTCGGACCAGTTGAAACCGCGGTTCCTTAATCAACTCCCTGGCTACCTCCGCTGCTAACGATCGTTTTTCCACCTGTGTAACGTCGGGAGCGAGACTATTCAGAGCCCAGATGATTTCGTACAAACCAAGCCAGTCATCCAAGGCGGTGTCGATGACCTCGTTCTTGAGCAGATCCTTGAGCTTAGTTAGGTCCGTCATGGTGTTGGATTCTGCTTTAAGGTGGGATTGCCCTTAAGCGGTATCTTAGTCCGAGTCCCTCCCGCAGATACCACAACGTAGGGGCCCTCGTTGATTGGGTCCGGCCTAGTCCCTGGGGGGTATCCGGGCATGATCCGCACTTGACGTCAAGGATTATTCGGATCTGCGTGGACGGTACCCCCTCCGCTTTTAGAGGGCCGCTGCGTCCAACTTGTTGAGATAATTCTTAATATATCTTCAGCATCAAGGCCACGCAGGGACTGCGGATTATCCAAGCTCGGTCCGTTCGCGTAGTAGCTTGGTGGCCTGGCCGGATCGAAGAACGTGATGATGAAACCGCCGTTGCCATTCGCCCGACCAGCTGGCGTGGAAATCGTCCCCGTTCCTAACCTGTCCGGTGGAGTGTTGACGATCGGACCCGTTAGCACCCGAAGCTTCGCAGGATCGATCGGTGGCCGTGGAAGAATGGGCTTTGGGCACCCGAAGCGGGGCTTGAAGCGTGCGGCGACGGATCCGATGAACCCGCGTTGAACCCGCGGCGGGAGTCACCTGACACCAACTATGTCCATTATCAATTAGCCCAGCCGGGTTCGCTCCCGCGTACAGGTAACGGTTCCCGGTCAGAGGATCGACCTGAAGATCCAGGTTCGCCGCGGCCGCCACGTAGTTGTCCGATCCCACGAACCGGTTGATGGTCGGGTTCAGCAGCCGGGCTCCGATGTTGTAGGCGCCGGTCTTGGGGTCCTTGGGCGCCATCTGGAACTTGAGCCGCGAGTCCCAGTTGGTGCCATCTATTTTCTTGCTGAGGGCGGTCTTGTCCTTGCCGTAGGGATCGTAGGCAAAGACCGCCTTCAACGCCTGATCGGAGGCGCCGATCATCTGGGTGAGGTTGGCCCGGGGGTCGGTCATGTAGTAGCTGCGCCCGGTGGAGTTGCCGATGTCGAGCTTGCCCCGGGCCACTCCGAAGGAGTCGACCAGGTAACGGGTGCTCACCGCCCCGGTGGCGTCGGTCTCGACTGCGATCTGATCGCTGAGGCCGTCGTGGAAGAACAGCACCACCTCCCCGGTGTTGTCCTGACGGGAGACCAGCCGCTCCAGACCGTCGGAGGCCGCTCCGGCTCGACACTCGCCGGTGCGGGTGAGGCCCCAGCGTCCGGTTGTGGGGTGCTCTGAGCGTAAACCGTAGCTACCAGCTGGGTGGGGATCATGGCGACCATCAGCGCCAGGATGATTCCAAAAACAACGATTCGACGGGCAGTGAAAGATGAAGCGGCGCTTTCTACTCCTCGCCCAGGTAGGCCTTTCGCACCCTGTCGTTGTGGATCAACGCCTCTGACGCCCCGGCCAGCACGATCTCTCCCGACTCGAGCACGTAGCCCCGTGACGACATCGAGAGCGCTACCTGAGCGTTCTGCTCGACCAGAAGGATCGTCGTACCCTCCCGGTTGATCCGGGCGATGGCCTCGAAGATCTTCTCGACCAGCAGCGGCGCCAGGCCCATCGACGGCTCGTCGAGCATGAGCAGCTTGGGCCGGCTCATCAACGCCCGGCCGATTGCCAGCATCTGCTGCTCGCCGCCGGAGAGGGTTCCGCCCGCCTGCTTGATCCGCTCCTTGAGCACGGGGAAGAG
>JBBDRH010000399.1:0-2908 GCA_040905645.1 Actinomycetota bacterium | reverse complement strand
CGAGCGCCGCGACGAGCGGCTGGGCCAGGTTCGGCTCCTCGAGGACACCAATGGCGACGGCCGCTTCGATAACAGCAGGGTCTTTGCCGATGACCTCGCGTGGCCAACGGCCGTCATCTGTTACGACGGGGGGATCTTCGTCGGCGCCTCACCCGACATCATCTGGCTTAAGGACACCAATGGTGACGGCAAAGCGGATGAGCGCAGGACGGTCTTCACCGGCTTTGGAACTCATTCCCAAAGACTCAATGTCCAGGCTTTGCTCAACAACTTCACCTGGGGACTGGATAACCGGATCCACGGCGCTACTTCCCGCAACGGCGGGATGATTGAGGCGCTCGCGCATCCCTCCGAACCGCTTCTCGATCTCCGCTCGCGCGATTTCTCATTTGACCCCCGCACATTGACGATCCGCGCGGAAGCCGGCGGCGGGCAGCACGGCATGAGCTTTGACACCCGCGGCCGAAAGTTTGTCAGCAGCAACAGCAATCATATTCAGGCGCTGATGTACGAGGAGCGTTACGCCGCCCGCAATCCGCACTACACAATGCGCCGGGGCCTGATCGACATTCCCGTGGACGGGCCGGCTGCCGAGGTGTACCGGATAAGTCCCGACGAACCGTGGCGAGTGATCCGCACCCGCTGGCGCGTCGAGGGAACCGTGCCGGGAATCATTGAAGGAGGAGGACGGCCCTCCGGCTACTTTACCGGTGCATCCGGCGCCACCATCTACCGGGGGAATGCCCTTCCTGCACCGTTTCTCGACAACGTCTTTGTCGGCGACTCCGGCGGCAATCTTGTCCACCGGAAGATCCTCCGCACGGATGGGGTCCAACCGGTCGCCGAGCGACCGGAGGACGAGCAGGAGGTGGAATTCATTGCCTCGCGCGACGTCTGGTTTCGACCGGTGGATTTTGCCAACGCGCCCGATGGAGGCATCTACATCCTCGACATGTACCGTGAGGTGATCGAACATCCCTGGTCGCTTCCCGAGCCGATGAAGCAACACCTCGACCTCAACAGCGGGAATGACCGCGGCAGGATTTACCGGGCCGTGCCGGAGGATTTCCAGCAACCTGAGCCTGTGCGGCTGGGAGAGGGCACGACGGGCGAGTTGGTAACAATTCTGGGACACGACAACGGCTGGCATCGCACTTCAGCGGCGCGACTGCTGTTTGAGCGTCAGGATCCTGAAGCCGCTGCATTACTCGAAGACTCGTTGCAAGCCTCCGGCTCCGGTCTGGGGCGGATGTACGCCTTGTATGCACTTGCTGGATTGGATGCGATCAAACCTAAGCATATCCTCGCCGGGCTGGACGATCCCGACGAAAGAGTTCGCCAGCACGCAGTGCGATTGTCGGAAACCTTCCAGGGCGCTTCCGGGCAGGATGTCTTCCTGGAAAAATTGCTTTCCCTCAGCACGGACCCCTCGCCTTTCGTGCGCTACCAGTCGGCCTTCACCCTCGGCGAATTCGACGACCCCGGCCGGATTTCCGCGCTGGCCAAAATTATGACCCGCGACCTCGGCGACCCATGGATCGAGGCGGCGGTTCTCAGTTCATTAGCTGATGGCGCGGGCGATTTATTTGCAATCCTTTCGGCCGGCGATACGGAAGGCGCTCATCCGGAGCTTCACCGTTTCCTGGTCGACCTGACCGGGCTGATTGCGGCAAAGAACGATGCTGACGAGATCGAGCGTGTTCTGCATTACCTGGCAACGCTTTCGCCGGAGAGGGCATTTGCCCTCGTTCATGCGCTCGGAAGCGGCCTGGCCCGCGTAGAGCGCACCCTCTCCGACATCGACAGGGAAGGGACACTCGCCCCCCTCTTCACGCAGGCAGATGAGGTGGCTCAGGATGCCCTGGCATCTGCCGAAGTCCGGATCGATGCCATTGCGTTGCTTGGGCTAACCAGCTTCGCTGAATCAGGAGTAACGTTGCTGGACCGGGTCGATCTACAGGAATCCCTGGAGATCCAGCTCGCGGCGCTTCGAGCCATGGACAGTTTTGCCGATGAGGCGCTTGCGGCTCCGCTGCTCGATCGCTGGGATTCCTTCAGCCCTCAAATCCGCAATGAAGTGCTTACCCTTCTTCTCAGGAGAAGCGACCGCACGCTCGCTTTGCTTCAATCCATTGAAGACGGCGTTGTTCAGGCGGCAGAGATCCCCTCCACTCAAGCTGCCTTTTTAGCCGCGCACAGCGACACGGAAATCCGCGCACTCGCTCAGCGATTGCTGACGGAGGCAAACCATGAGTCGCGGGAGGATGTGCTCATTGAGTATCTGCCCTCGCTGGAATTGGCAGGCAGCGCCGCGCGCGGAGAAGCTCATTACCAGATGCTCTGCGTGGCCTGCCATCGATCTGGCGAGCAGGGATACCCGCTCGGACCGGACCTCACGACCCTACGGTCAGCCGGAAAGGAAAGCCTGCTCGTCAACCTCATCGATCCAAACCGGGAAGTGGCTCCAAATTACGTAGCCTACCTGGTGGAGACGCGCGACAGCCAGAATCATTTCGGGATCATCATCAATGAAACGGCCCAAAGCGTGACCCTGCGGCATGGTTTCGGCATGGAAACGGTCATCCCGCGCGCCGAAATTGCCGGGATGCAAAGCCAGGGCCGCTCCATCATGCCCGAAGGCCTCGAAGCCGCCCTCGATTTGCAGGACATGGCCGACCTCCTCGAATTCATCATCACCGGCGAGGAACAGGAGTAGTGGAACGGCTAAGATCAGCCGTTAAGAATTTCACAACCCGCGGAACCCAACTCTCTCCCCCCCGTAGCCCGCTTTGTGAGAGCCAACAACCCGGGGCCCCGGGGAACGACATAAATGAAGCTGCTCAGACCTTGGAAGGGCGGCATCTGCCGCAAAACCCTCGGAGTGCGGCGACACGTCGCCGCTTTGGCT
>JBBDRH010000398.1:0-2935 GCA_040905645.1 Actinomycetota bacterium | reverse complement strand
TGAGGGCGCAATCACTGTTCCAAGGTTGCGTTCCATAGACACCTCCACCTCTACACCTGTCCGTCTGCCGAGGACCCCGATGCGGCGCCCACCGTGTCGGGGAACGGCGACGCGCCCGTTTGGGGGCCGAAAAAGAGGGTCTTGAAGGCCTCGGCGTACTCGTACGACCCGCCGGACAATGCAGCTACGGCCGATCCGATCCCCTTTACGGCCATCCCGCTGTCGGTCCAGGTCTCCCTCTGGGAAGCATGAGCATCCAGCGCGGCGATCTTCGTGTGTACGAAGTCGCCGATGTCAACGAAGTAGTCGGAGCTCGGCGACGCCAGCAGCATGCAGGCCTTCACCGAATGAGGCTCGAACCCCTTGTCGTAAAGCTCTTCTCGATAAAGCGGCACCGTGGTAGCACCCGGGTTGACCGCCGCAAGGAAGGCCTCACCCACCCGGCGGTGGTCGGGATGATTCACGTACCACTGTTCGAAGTAGTACAGAGACGGGTCGGGCCCGATGACGACGTCCGGCTTGTGCCGCCGGATCTCCCTGATGATGTCCTTGCGCAGCTCGTGCGAGTCCTCCACGAAGCCGTCCTCATGCCCCAGGAAGATCACCTCGGAGACGCCCAGGATCACCGCGGCGTTACGCTGCTCACGCTGTCTGGTGGCGATGAGGTCATCCCGGTCCGCGTCGGGATCGTTGGAGCCGCAGGCGCCATTCGTGACCACGCACAGGATCACCTCGACGCCCTCCGACGCCCACCTGGCAAGGGTGCCCCCCGCCATGATCTCGGAGTCATCGGGGTGCGGCGAGAAGCACATCACCTTGTTGACCTCGAGCGATCCCAACGATCCGGTCATTCGTGTCCAACCTTTCCGGTCCGTCCACGACGAGAAAGCTTCTCGGCCCGTGGCATCCTTGCATCTACACGTAGTCTTGATTAACTCTTGCCTGCACCCCACATTACGGTCTGCGGGTTGCAGCTTTGTAGCAGCCGCCAAAGGAGCCGCTTGGAGTTCGAGGTACGCCTGCTGGGCCGGTTCTCGGTGAGGCGCCGGGGACAGGAGATCCCGCCCGCCTCCTACGAGGGCAGGCTGGTCCGCACCCTCATCAGGGTTCTCGCCGCCAGACCGGCAACCTTCGTCTCCCGTGACTTCCTCGTGGAGGCTCTCTGGCCGGACCGCACCCCCGCCGATCCGGAACGAAACCTCAATGTGATGGTTGCCCGGGCCAGGAGGGCCCTCGAAGACCCCTCTCTGATCCTGACCGAGCCGGGCGGCTACTGCTTCGACCCGGACGGACGCTGCTGGATCGACAGCCTGGAGTTCGTGAGGCTGGTGCAAAGCGGGAGGAGCTTTGCCTCTTCGAGCCTGCCGGCCGATGCGCTCAAGGAGTTTTCGGAGGCGCTGGCCCTGTGGAGGGGCGAGCCGCTCTCCGAGGATGCCCTGCAGGACTGGGCCCACGAGTACCGAGCCGGCCTTTTCCGCCTCCAGCAGGAGGCTCTGGAGGGTGGTGCGCGGGCCGCGCTGGCGTCCCACGATCCGTCCGGCGCGGCGTTGCTGGCCGAGCAGGCGGCGGCCCAGGAACCTTTGAAGGAAGCACCCCATCTGATTCTGGCCGAAGCCCTCTATGCGGCAGGTGACCACGCGGGGGCGCTCGACGTGATCGCCGGCTTCAAGAGCAGGCTTGCCGACCTCCTCGGCCTTGACTCTTCCGGCGCGATGGGCGAGCTGGAGTTCATGATCCTCAACGGGGCGCTCCCCCGGCGTTCCCAGGCACGCACGCCGGCTTCTCGTGCGATCCCCTTCGGCTCTCTTCCCTTTGTCGGAAGGCAGGCGGTGCTCGACTGCATCCTCGGTCTGCTGGACGGGCCGGAAACCACTATCGCCACGCTGGAAGGTCCCTCGGGATCGGGGAAGTCCAGGCTGTTCGAGGAGATCAAGCGCAACCAGTCCAAACCCATCGCCGAGGCGGCAGCATTTCTGGCCGAGCGGGAGGAGCCGTGGGCCCTTGCTCGTTCCCTCATCCGCGAGATGCTCTCCATTTACCCCGACGCCGCCGCCTCCCTGTCTGACCGAACCGCCGAAGCGCTGGCCGGCGTGGTGCCGGAGCTGGCCGACCTCACCCCGTCCGCAGACGCCTCCACCGACCCCGAAAGCCGCCGCGCGCTGGCTCTAGAGGGCGCATTCGGGCTGGTGCGAACAGCCGTCGCGGACGGCTTGCCTGTGCTGATCGACGATCTGCAGTGGGCGGATCCGACCAGCCTGTTGTTGTTGAGCCAACTCCGCCGGCGCGTCCCCGGGATCAAGATGGTCCTTGCCTACCGCCCCGAGGAGGTGCTCCCCGACGGCCCGGTGGCACGGTTCCTCGAGGCACAGGACTCGCGGCACATTTCGCTCGGCCCCCTTTCCTCCGAGGCGATCTCCCAGCTGGTCAGCGATGAGGACCTCCGTCGGGTCATGGTCGAGCAGACCGATCGCTCCCCTCTGGCGGTGACCGAGCTTGCGCGCAGTCTGGCACGCAGCGGGGCGATAGCACTCGACGGGGCGGGGCGGTGGGCGTCCCGCAACCCTGCGCTGGGCTTGATTGCCCGCGAGCAAGCTCGGACCGGTCAGGCCAGGGCTTACGTCGCACGGATCAACCGGCTGGCCCCCCCCGCCCGGCAGCTCATGCGAACGCTTGCGCTCCTGGGCCGGCCGGCGTCCGCCAGGCTCCTGGCTGCCGCAGTCGCCAGTACCCAGCTGGAGACCCTCGAGGCGCTGGAGGCGCTTTCCCGGGCGGGCCTGGTCCGGCTGGCGGAGATGGGCTGGGACACCGCCCACGACCTGATCGCCGATGCCGTCTCCGAAGCTCTGGAGCGGGAGGAGAAGGCTCGCCTGCACGCGCTGCTGGCAGAGGCGCTGAGAGTTGAGGGCGCCGATGTCTGGGAGCGAGCCCGCCACCT
>JBBDRH010000397.1:0-17944 GCA_040905645.1 Actinomycetota bacterium | reverse complement strand
GATGGCCTGAATTCCCTGAGCTTTCAGCTGAGCAAGGTGTTGCGGGTTGCGGCGGTCGGCGAGGATGGCTCCGTGGATCCGGGGGTGCAGGGTCTTGACCCTTCCATCGAGCATCTCCGGCGAGCCGGTGACCTCACTTACCGGGGTTGATGGGATCCCCGCCTTTGCCAGCATCCGAGCCGTGCCGCCGGATGCGATTATCGCGACCTGTTGCTCGATCAGACCTTTGGCGAGCTCCTCGAGACCGCTCTTATCGCTGACGGAGAGCAGAGCGCGTCTTATCTTCATGCCAAGAAGGATATCCCTAGGCGAAGACGATAGTCCGCAGATCCCCCAAATCGGTCCCCATCTCGTCGAAGCTCTCTCCGCCGTCGTTGGAGTAGTAGAGCTCCCCGGTTGATGTGCCGAAAACTATCTCGGAGGGGACTTTGGAGTTGATCACGAGCGCCTTGCGGCGCACCCCTCCCACCAGTCCCTTGACCACCGTCCTGAACCGGCGCCCCGCATCGGTGGAGAGATAGACGTCGCACCTGGCCCCTTCCGGGCCCCTCCAGGTCGGGGGCGGCCCGATGGCGGCTGAGACGATGACCCGGTCTGCTTCCGAGGGGTGGGCGGCCAACCCCATCGTGTACTGATTGGCGTTGCCGGTTCCCATCCGGCGCCATCCGAACCCGTCGTCGTCCGAGCAGAAGCCGCCGCTGCCGGTGGTCACGTAGAGCCGCTCCTGCTTGGCCGGACAGACCTGAATCGAGTGGATGTCGGGATCGGGGATGTCGACATCCACCCATGACTTGCCTGCATCGCGGGTGCGATAGACACCGCCGACCTCGACTCCGCAGAAGATTGTCTTGGGGTCCTTGGGGTGCGTGGCCACACAGGAAAGAAGGGGGGTCCCCCAGGGCGCCGACCAGGCCTCGTGATTGGGAGCCTGGGCAAACGAGGGGACCTCACTCCAGGTCTCCCCCTGGTCCTTGCTCATCCACAGCCCGGCCGGAATCAGCCCCGCGTAAACCGTGCCGTTGCTGCTGATTGCGAGAGTCTGCACTCCCTGGCCCAGGTCCTTGACGGCTGCATGACTCTCGCCGTTACCCTCGCAAACCAATATCGATCCCGCCTCCGTCCCTGTAAGCAGCCGGGTGGAGCTGGGGCGCACTGCGCACAGCAGCGACTCGGAGTGAATCTGGGTCAGCTCCTCATCCTCGTAAAGCACAAGGCCTTTGGAACCGCCAAGGTAAATCCGCATCTTCTTACGAGCCTCCGCCGGTTTGCCCGCGTATGGTCGACCTCCGATGGATGGGTCGACGCTCGCGCCGGGATAAGGGTACCAGGCGAGCCACCGGGCCAGCGAGTCAAAACTTGGGCGCACCGTCCTGTTTGGAGGTCGTTCGTATTGCGGCAAGGCTGATCGCCATGCAGACCGCCACATACAAAAAGGCGGCGCGAGGCGAGATTGCGGTCCACAGCAAGCCCACCAGGCCGCTGGCGACAAAGTTGCCCAGGCTCTGAACCGTGGCCAGCACGCCGAAAGCCGACGACCGGATTTCCTCCGGGGCCAGGCCTGCCACGGCCGAGTGCTCGGAGGTTTCGACGCAGCCGATTCCGATACCCGCAGCCAAAAACCAGGGCACGAGGGACGCCACCGAGCTCCCTCCGACCGCGAAGCCCAGGTACGCGACCGCGAACAGCCCCACCCCTGCGGACAAGACCCCGCCGGTGCCGCGCCGGTCTCCCACCTGGCCGGCCGGGACGCTCGCCAGGGTGGCGGCCACGTTGTAGGCCACATAGAGGCCGATGGCCAGCTGAGCGGCGTTCTCGGCTCCGTGGCGGGGCCTCAGAAGTTCGGTCGCCCTCAGGATCAGCAGGGTAGCCGAGACATTGCCGAACTCGAACGCCGCAATTCCCACCATAAGCTTGCCCAGTCTTCCCCTGAGCACCGGGCGGATCTTGATACGAATGGGCTGATGCTCCCGGGTGCCGGACCGGGGAACCCGCCTGACTGCGAACAGGATCGCAAGGGCGGCGATTAGCCCCGGCACGATGGCGACCTGAATCGCCGCCCGTACGCTCATCACCTCGACCAATACGATCGCGAGGAGCGGTCCCACGATAGCCCCGAGATTGTCCATGGCCCTCTCGAAGCCATAGGCGCGGCCGTAGCTCTGGGGTGGGACCATGTCGGCGAGGAGGGCGTTGCGGGCGGGCCCTCGAAGGCCTCGGGCCGCCCACGCTCCCGCGCGCAGCACTCCCACCTCCAGCGCCGAGCGGGCGGCCCCCACCAGGCTGATGAGGATTGCAGTCGTGGCGTACCCTCCCACCGCGATCGTCCGGCGGCGGTGAGGGTCGTCGGCAAGCGCCCCTCCGGCCAGCTTCGCCGCTCCGGCCAAGCCGTCGGAAACGCCTTCGATCAGGCCGAGGATCGAGGCGGGGGCCCCCAGAGTCTTCGAGAGAAACTCCGGCAGGAGCGCAGTGGGGATCTCATGTCCGACGTCGGAGAAGAAGCTTGCCGCCCCGATCCCAACGACCCCCGGCTTGAGCCAGCCGGAAGCCTTGTTAACAATTGCCGGCTCCGGCAGGTTCTCTTCCACGAAGGGATCTTAGACATTCCACGAATTCTTGCGGTCAAACTGCCGATTTTTTCAGATCCTGACCACTCAAGGTCCAGAACAAGGCTTCATCAGAAATTCGTGAGGGCGTCATTTCTGCTCAGTCTGCCGGGACGGCAGTGGCTCAGAGAAGAGTCTGCGTTGCAGCTACAAAGGTGGGGGACGTCTCCGCTACGTATCCGTCGTCTACCACAAACCGATATGACACCAGGTCCCCACCGGTACCGCTGGGCGGGATGGTCCGCTGATACTCCCAGAGCGCTCCTGCGCCGGGCGGGATTGTGGATAGATCGGAGATCTTCAGAGCGGTCATGGGCTGCTCCACCCAGGAGCCGTCGGAGTCCATCCAGGCAAGGGTTGCGGTGCAGGCCGGACTCGAACAGTTCGATTTGGCGCTAAGAGCCAGCGGGCGGGAACGAGGGGCCACCGCCGGTGGGGTGTGAACGATGTGGGGAGGCTCCAGTACCCTGACCGGGAATGAGGCCACGACTCCGTACTCTCCGACGCTTTGTCCGTCGGTCGGCACATAGGCTCCCCAGTAAGTGGTTCCAGGTGCGAACTCGTGAGTGTAACCATCGAAAGCCTCGATGTAGTAGGCAAGGCCGCGGGTGGTCACTTGCTCGGCTGGGATGGCGGCTTGATACCTCTGCCGAGCGCCTAAGGGCGTGTCAACCGCGATGCCTTGCGGCTGCATCTCGATCACATTGGCTACGGGCCCGCCTTGCAGGTCCACCTCAGGCACCAGCCGATCGAAGTAGTGCAGCCTGACCGAGCAGGACTCGGTGGCACAGGTCACATCGGCGCTCACGGAGTAGGGCTGAAGCGCCGGAGCAGCCGGGACGGGTTGGGTAAGGATATGGGGTGGCTCCAGCACCCTTATGTGGTGCCAAAGCGCCGAGGTGCTGTCCAGCTCGGCGTAGCCGTCCACCCGGCGGGTACCCGGCCACCAGGTGGTGGTCGCTCCATCGTCCACTCGAAACAGGTAGTCGACCCCGCGGGTATCGACGACGGAGGCGGGGATGGTTCCTTCGATCTGGATCAGGTCCAGCTCGTTGACCGCGGTTAGTTTCGTGACGGTCATCGGTGAGGTGGTGAACTCGGACGCCGGATTGACGGTCGTTCGGTAGTAAAGGGTTGAGGTGCACTCCCTGGTCGAGGGGCAGCTGGCGTGGGCGCTGATCGGGATGTCCTGTCGGTAGGGTGCAGCTGCGAGCGGCTGGGTGACGACGCTGGATGGCTCAAAGACATGCACGTGGTGGTAGCCGGTTCTCATACCGTCGCGAGGGGCGTAGTAACCCTGGTAGGTGGTCCCCGGCCACCAGGAGGTGGTGTGTCCGTCGCGGACCTCGATGAAGTAGTCGACGCCGTTGGTGGTGACCACCGATGCCGGGATCTCAGACTGAAAGATCAACAGTGAGCCCACATTGGGCGCCGGGGCGGTGCCTACCAAGCGCATCGCTGCATTGGGCCACGAAACTGGTGCGGTCAGGTCTTCGGGGGTTTGACCGATGCTCTCCCGGTACCACAGTTTCGCATGGCAGTTTCCCGTTGAGCAGGAGGCCTTGACCTCCAGCAGCAGGCTACGGTCGGCGTAAGCGTAAAGCGGCGGCACGTGCTGTAGCAGCGGAGGAGAGACCGTTGTCACGTGGAAGAACGACTCGGCAGGGGCGCCAGCGGGTGCGGGGAGGCGATTGACCGAGGCGTCGTGGAACGCCTCCAAGAAGTAGTCCAAGCCGGTGGTTGTCACAAAGGTTGCGGGAATCTCACCTGCCCAAGATCGTCCTTCCCGGCCACCCGCCACGGGCGTTGAGCCGGTGCCGACCAGATCGACGGAGGTCCAGGCGCCGGCCGCAAGTCCGGGAACTCCCTCGCCTGGGGCGCTGGTCCTGAAGTAGAGGCGGACCTCACAGGTCGAGCCGCTGCTGCACGTGCTTGTCGCCTCGATCGGGATAGCTTGCCCATACCAGGCGGACGTCGCCGGGACGTGGGCAATGACGGGCTCCGCTGCAGTGTTCTCGGCGCTCGCCGGTGCCGCGCTCAACCCCATCGCTGCCGTCAGGCAAACGGACACCATGATCCACAACGATCGAAGGCCTATTCCCCTACGCCTATTCAAAGGCTTCTCCTGCCGTCTCATTGCAGGATTGGGGTAGCGAAGGAGTGGCTGGGATCCGCTGATTTCGGATTCGAGACACCCATCTCCTCACAGCTAACGATGGAGATCTCGGCATAGTTCGAACTTATCAACCAGTAAGTGCCGGCGGGCAATTCAAACTTATTGAAGTCATCCTCAACCACCCGAACCGTGACCAGGGTGTTAGAGGGTCGGGTCCCCGCCTGAAAATCCTTCGGAGAGCCATCCGCTCCGACGTGGATCCTGGTTACGCCAACATCCGGTTGTGCGAACCCGCCGTGGAGGAATCCAGTGGCTGTTGCGTAAAGCAGGCCACCTTTGGTGGTGAACTCGGCGTAGTCGGTGGTCATAGGTCTCCCGAGCTCCACCCGGGCCATTCCTTGGGCACCGCATGGGGGCGTGATGTTGGGTCTCTCCGGGTTGTCCCAATTACATCCCATAAGTAGGAGTAACCCCACCTGTATGGCTTGCCCATACCAAGCGGTGATCGCCGGAACGCGAGTAATGACAGGCTCCGCTGCGATGTCCTCGGCGCCCGCCGGCGCCGCAGTCAAGCCGATCGTCGCGAACCGGCACCCAGAAACTCGCATCCCGAACGTCCGCCTGTCGGAGACTCGCATGCTCACGGGGCCGACCGCCGTTGCCGCTCAGAATCGAGAGGGGGCGAAGGGGCCGCTGAAACGGGCTTAGGGTCGCTAACCCCATCTGCCTGGCAACTAATGACCGCAATATTTGCCTCCTTGGAGGTGAGCAGCCAATACCTCCCCGCAGATACCTCCAGTTCATGAAAGTCGTTCTCGACCAAGTCGACCCAATAGGAGTAGTTAGTAACCCGGTTGCTCGTCTCGATCCCTCTCTTTGGAGAGCGATGGCCAATGAGGACAGAGGTTTGATTGAGGATCGGTTGATCGTCGGAGCCTTGCTTAAATCCGGTAGCAATCACGTAAAGCGGGCCGCCCTTCGCGGCGAATTCAGCGTAAGTAGTGGGATCCTCATATCGACGAAGTGTGTCAAACGATGGGCTTCCGAGGTCCACCCGGCTGACTCCCTGGTCCCCGCACGGCGGCTTGAGGTTGATGCGTTGTCTTGGTGGAAAGTCTCCTAGAACCGGCTTTTCATCGGTCACTCCGTTTTTCTCGCAGCTCACAACCTCGATATTTGCTGCTCCCGCAGTAAGCCAGTAATCGCCGGGCGGCAGTTCGACCGCCGTGAAGTCATCTTCAATGACGTCGGTCGTGATCGTGGTATTCAATGGCCGGTCTTCGTCCCCATCTACCTTGGGCGCACCGCCAGAACCAATGAATACTTTTGAAAACTCCACGTCACGGTCCCCGAGACCGCCCTTCCCGAAGTCATAGGCAGTTAGATATAACTGCCCACCTTTGGTAGAAAATTTGGCATAAGTTTGATTCGCTTTACTCGGCCGCCCCAACTCAACTCGGGCGACCCCCTGAACCCCACACGGCGGCTTGAGGCCAGTTCGTTCGATCTCTTCGCATCCGGGAAGAACCAGAAAGGCCGCAAGCGCCAATATTCCGCCCCATTTACTTTTCATGGGATCCGGCAGTTTTCGTCTACCAGGAAGCTATTATTTGCCTTGACGATGCTGATCCGAGCTGCCAACACACCACAACGGTAAATGCCTCCCACCCCGGCTATCAGTGCAGTGCCCTGTGGGGCGAAGATTGTCCCGTCAACCCGCACCTGATTGCCGGCGATCAAAATCGCATCTGCCCCCGTCGCTGCGGTGACCAGTCCAGGCATAAACTCGATGAAGGGCTGCACAGTGATCCCAGAGCCTACGATGCTGATCTTGCCCTCGGCGGCGATCGTGGCATCGACCAGGGTTCCAACGCCGCTTAGCTCGACCGCGCATGGCACGTAGATGATGCCAGTGGGGATTTGCCCAAGTGCCGGCCGCCACACGCCCCCAACGCAGCCGAATGCATCTATGGCGTGGTAGTTCGCACCAGCCAGCGTGGCGAACTTTCCACCCGGCCGAAAGTCGGCGACGTCTCTTAGGATCGGCGAGCCACCGGCCTCGACTTTGAGCGGGGACGGAGTGATGCTGTTGGATCCCGAAAGGTTGGAATCAAGAGTCGCGGCGTATTCGACCCCGCCGGTCAACTCCAGGCCTGAACCTCTCAGGGTGAGGTTGCCCTCGCTGTGGATCAGACCGGTGGCCTTGGTGTCGATCCCGGTTATCTCCAGCGCTGAACCGATAGGTCGGCTCTGCGGCGCTTCAAAGCGATGTTCATCATCGTCTCCAGGTCGGCAGAACTGCAGCGAGGCCGGCGACAATTGGCTCGAAAGCGCTAGGTAGTTTGCTTTACCTTTATCGGCACGAGAACGGGTCTCCTAAAGCCTTATTTCGGGCTTTCGCAAAAATGAGGACCCTTTGTCCCAACCGTCCAGAGCCATTAGGCCCATGAGGCGGGGGCATTTGGCCCGACATTGATGCGGAGGGCGCAACGAAGAGCATCCTGCTCCTAACGCTGGCTTGCGCCTGCGATGGCCAAACTCATTAATGTGCCTACTATCTAAGGACGCCCAAAACCCTTACCCGAAACGAGACGACGGATGCCGCACGAGCAGGACCTCACCGCCAGCCCGGGCATCGTAGCCTCCGTCAACCTGGCCCAGGTTCGGGAGATCCCCCTTCGCGGGAAGCTCCAGAAAACCGGGATCTGGAAGCTGCCGGTCGATCACCGGGTAAGGGCCCGGGGAGTGGGCCTCGAGGGCGACACCCAGGCCGACCGCGCAGTCCACGGAGGCGAGAGGAAGGCGGTGTACACCTACTCGGTGGAGGACTACCGGTGGTGGGAGCAGACCCTCGGAGCACCTTTGCCGCCCGGTACCTTCGGTGAGAACCTCACCCTCGAAGGCATCGCCATCAACGATGTCCTGATCAAGGAGCGGTGGAGGATCGGCAGCGCCGAGTTCGAGGTCACCCAGCCCCGCCAGCCGTGCTGGAAGCTCGGCGTCAAGATGGAGGACAGTCAGTTCCCTCGACGATTTTCGGAGGCCGGCCGGCCGGGAGCGTATCTGTCGATCGTCGAAGAGGGCGACCTGGGACGCGGCGACACCGTCGAGGTGATCCACCGCCCGGCGCACCCGATGACGATCGGGCTGCTCGCCCACCTCATCTACACGAATCTACAGCTGGCCTCGCTGCTGATCCAGCTGATCGAGGAGCCGCTGAGCCCCGAGGATTGGAAACAGCTTCTCGGTGCCACGCTGGCTGATCCGGCGACCGGGGTCCAATAGGATCAACGCGAGGCTTTGGTTTTACAAGCAAGGGAGAGGGAATGTCGGAATACGTTTCGGTGGCCAAAGAGGCGGATCTGGAGGAGGGAGAGGTAAGGGTTTTCGACGTCGACGGTCAGGTGATCGCGGTCGCGTTGGTGGAGGGCAGCTTTTACGCCTTCGATGACACGTGCACCCACGAAATGTGCTCGCTGGCCGAGGGAGACCTGGACGGGACCACCGTCATCTGCCCCTGCCACGATGGGGAGTACGACATAACCACCGGTGAGGTCCTGGACGGCCCTCCGCCGGAACCAATCGCCACGTATCCCGTCCGGGTGGAGGACGGCGAGATCCAGGTTGAGGTAGTCGGTTGATGGGGCACCGGCAATAGAGAGGTTTCTGATCCTCGGGGCGGGCCTGGCAGGAGTGTCCGCGGCGGAGGCGCTCCGCAAGGAGGGGTTCGACGGGTCGATAACTCTGGTGGGGGAGGAGCCCGACAGGCCCTACGACCGGCCGCCGCTCTCCAAGGGCTATCTTCGGGGAGAGACTACTCTCGACAAGATTGCGCTGAAGCCCGCAGATTTCTACGACTCCCACGATATCGAGCTGGCTCTGGGCGTCAGGGCCACGCGCATAGAAACCGAGGGCCGCCGGCTGATTCTCGACCGTGAGCCCAAGCTGCTCGAGTACGACAAGCTCTTGATCGCCACCGGCAGCCGCAACCGGAGCCTGAAGGTTCCCGGAGCCGATCTCGAGGGCGTGCTGGGGCTCCGCACTCTCGCCGATGCCGACCGCATCCGATCCGAGGCGCAAGCCGGGCGTCACGCGGTGTTGATAGGGATGGGGTTCATCGGCTCCGAGGTCGCCGCCTCTCTGAGGCAAACCGGCCTTAAGGTGACCGTCATTGAAGCGCTTCGAGTTCCTTTGGAGAACGCGCTGGGCACCGAGATCGGGAAGGTAATCGAGGGTATTCACAGGGACAATGGGGTCGACGTAAGACTGGGGAAGACGGTCGCCGGATTTGCAGGCACGGGGAGGCTGGAAGGCGTCACCACCGGCGACGGCGAGATCATCGGTTGCGACTTTGCGGTGACGGGGGTGGGGGTCCGGCCGGCGACGGGCCTTGCCGAGGAGTCCGGCATCAAGGTGGACGACGGAATCGTCGTGGACGAGCGGTGCCGAACGAGCGCCCCCGGCGTTTACGCCGCGGGCGATGTCACCCGCCACTTTCACCCGATCGCAGGCACGCACATCCGGGTCGAACACTGGCAGAACGCGATGAAGCAGGGGCAGGCCGCAGCTGTGAGCATGCTCGGCAAAGCGGAGGAGTACCGCGAGGTCCACTGGTTCTGGTCCGATCAGTACGAGTTCAACATCCAGTACGCCGGCTTTCACACCGAGTGGGACCGGCTGGTGCTGAGAGGAATCCTCGAGGATCGCAAGTTCGTCGGCTTCTACCTGAAGGATTCGAGAGTGGTCGCCGCGGTCGCGATCAACAACGGCAGAGACCTGCGCCGGGCGAAAGAGCTCATCCGCAGCGGCGCGGCGATCGATCCTGAGCTGCTGGCCGACCCGGGAATCGACCTCAGGAAGTTCTTATGAACGAAGACCGCGCCTCTCACGCCTTGGACGGGCTCGTGATCGGCGTCCCGGCAGCCCGGAGAGCGATCGAGACCGCCAAGCTGATCGAGCGATGGGGAGGCACCGCCTTGGTGGGCCCCACCGTCGAGGAGGTTCCGGTCGAGGACGAGGGGCAGGTCCTTCGTGCGACGGCGGACGTCATAGAGAGCGGAGTTCCCTGGTCGATACATCTGACCGGGGTGGGCACCAGGCGCTGGTTCGAGGCGGCGGCGAGGGGCGCGCTGCTGGAGCCGCTACTGAGCACTCTTGAGGCTGCCCGTCTGATACCCCGAGGGGCAAAGGCGTCGGCGGTGCTCAAGGACTACGGTCTGGGATTTGCCTGGATGCCGGAGGGCGAGACCTCCAGGGAGATCGCCGAGTGGCTTGGGCCCCAGATCTCTGAGGGAGATGCCGTCGCGCTGCAGAGACACGGTGAGCCCGTTCCCGGCCTCTCCTCCCCGCTCGAGGAGGCCGGCGCCCGGATGATCGATCTGATCACCTACCGGTGGGAGATCCCTAATGACCGGGGGCCCGCGGAAAGGCTGGTGACGGCGCTGGTCGATGGGGGAGCTCATGCGCTGGTGATCACGAGCGCGCCCCAGGTACGGCATCTCTTTGGGGTTGCGGAGGGCCTTGGGATGAGGGACCGGCTCCAGGCGGCGCTGGCCGATCGCGTCTATCTGGCTGCGGTTGGGACGGTGGCGGCGGCAGCTTTCCAACGCGAGGGCCTGGCGGCGGACCTCATCGCGCAGCCTCCGAGGCTGGGAGCCCTGGTGAGAGCCCTCGCCGCTGCCAGGGAGGCCGTGGACGCCAAGTCCGGCACTACCTAGCCGCCGCGGGAACAATACCCATCCGGCCCCGGCCACCTCGGTCGGAAATTTAGGGTTGCGATCGCTTGCCGGCTGAGTTCTTTGACGTCTACCCGTTCTCCTCGCATCTCGAAATGATTGACCCCAAGATCATTGATTCGTCCGGCCATGGCACCCCGAACACGACCGGCGCCGAGAAGGGGGGCAACATGCCGACTGAGATCGCCTTCGCCGTCAACCTCCAAGCCGATAGCCAGGACGTGATCGGCACGAATGTCCGCAAGGTCCAGTACCTGCTGCGAGAGCGGGGCTACAGCCTGGTCCCCGACGGCTTCTACGGGCTTAGAACCGAGGGAAAGGTGCGGGAGTTCCAGGCTCGCGAGGACTTGAGGATCGACGGAGTGGTGGGCAGCAAGACCTGGAATGCCCTGATCGTCGTGGTCGGACCGGGCGATCGGGGCGACGCGGTCAGGGCCGTTCAAATCCAGTTCGCCAGCCTGAAGCGCGACGGATTCTTCGGTCCCCGGACCCTCTCGCGGGTGCGGAGGTTCCAGAAGGAATGCGGACTCAAGGTCGATGGGGTCGTGGGGCGCCGTACCTGGTCGGCCCTGACGATCAGCCCGATGCTCGACCTGGAGGAGACTCTCCGGCCTGAGATCAACAGCGCGCGACGCGTTCGCGCAGATGGGTGACTCCTTTTGACTATATGACCCTGATCTGTTCCAACGGGATCGGGTCCGAGACCAGCTGATAAAAGAGCCGCACACCCACCTTCGTCTCACTCATTCTTTAAGGCGTTGCAAGGACCCTTTGAGCCCAGATTGGCTGCGAGACGAGTTGCCCGAACGGGCGTCGAGGGCCTAAGCGGGGACCGGAGCGGGACTGTAGAGAACAAGGTTGCCGCACACTATGCCTCGCGCGGCCTGCCCGGAGCTGGCTTGCTCAACTCTCCTAGGGCTGCCGATACAACTCCTTGAACGCCTCCCGCTTTGGATTACTCGGCAATGATCGCTCAACGATGCGCACATCGGCATCCATTGCGTCAGCGAGTTTGGCGAGGGTTATGTCCGTGGGGTGGACCACGCCGCGCTCGATCCTGCTGATTTCGCTCTGAGCAACGCCGGTTAGGGCAGCTAGTTGCTTTTGCGTGATGCCTCGTTTCCGACGAAGCTCAATAAGTTGCGTCGCAGCAACATAGGAGCGAGCAAAAATGGCGCGACGCTCAAGGGACTCTCTCGAATTCGCTCTTTTAGAGGTAGCTAGGTACTCATCAAATGAACTCATCTTGTCTCCTGTAAAGACAAAGTATGAGCTTTAGCCCATATAGCGTCAAATACAGCCTCAACCTTGCCTTCATTTCGTGGGGGGCTGAGCTCCTTCGCCTTTTTTAAAGGCCGCCAGGCGTTTGCGTGCTATTGCAATCTCAGTCTGCTGCCGGCGATCTCCGGTCGCCTTCCCCTTGTCATAGCCCCCTAAGAGCAGGACTACCTTCTGGCCGTAAACGTGGAAGAAGACACGCAAAAGCACCTTTCACCCTTCTTTGGCCCATGTGCAGAACCCTCGAACATCGAGAGGATTTCGGAAGCATTGTGTCTAACTCGAAATTCGTACAATCCCCCACCGAGGGCCTTACCCCACTGCGTCTTGCACACGTCTGGTCCAAGAGAGGCAAGCACATGCGTCAGTGCTTCGACAAGGGCGTCGTGCTGGAGATCCCCTAGATCGTTCTCCATCCAGTCGCGACAGGGCAACTTCTTGTTTCCGTCCTCGTAGAACTCCAGCGTCCAGTTATCTGGCCTCTCTTTAGACTCTCTTTTCATCACTTGCTCTGGATGGCGAGCTCTGAGGGAGGCGCCAGTCGGTCGAGCAAGCCTTCAATGTTTGCCGCGGCGGATGGGTCGGCTTTCATCAAGCGAGCAAAATTGTCACAGAAGATTCGAAGGCGATCAGACTGCTCGTCCGAGTCCTGCTGTTTTGCGGCGAATAGTTGGTCTCGGATGGCGTCAATCTCGTAGCCGGCAAGCTTCAGCAACTCGATACGCAACATGTATCGGCGCGCGTTGTATGGAACGTTGTTTTCGATGAGTGCCAAGGCATCGGCTATTGCCCGGATCACAGGCACCGACGGTCGTATGGCACCAGACTCGATCTTGTAGACGTAAGGGGGAGTGATTCCTGCGAACTCGGCCAAGACCTTGTGATTCATGTTGTTGCGCTTCTCCCGCTCCAATTTGACTCTTTCACCGAACTCCCTCAAATCTACCTCCATCAGCCGCTCCCTTTATCGTCAGTTTGTTTCTGCGACTAAATCATAGCATGAGTTACATCCTGATTTATCTCCCGCTGTCCTTCTGGTAGGGGTCGTTGTTTGGATAATGCTTTTGAAGTAGTGGACTTTGATGAGGGCTTGGCTCCAGGTGAGGTCTCGTCCGCGCCGGCACCGCGGCCTTGGGAGCCGAGCGGCCTTCATCCGCCCGCACAGCCCTGGAAAACGGCAAGATCGAGCGATACAACCGAATCATGCAGATTGACTTGCTGCTATCGGCAGGGCTCACCGGCAGCACCGTCAGAGCAGCCCATTGGATCCCTGGCTCGATTTCACCACACTCCGCCGACAACTTCGCCCGGCGGCCTTCCGTCCATCAGCCGGCTGTCGCCAACCTTGAGGGTGCGTATACCTAACCGGTCGCCTTGATTGGGGCGTAAGCCAGGAGAAGCCGCTTTTCTCCGGTGTCGCTGAACCAGATGGTCGCTTCCGCCTTTTCACCTTGGCCGGACAGGGACGTGATGACTCCTGAGCCCCACCGGGAGTGGGCGACCTCCTGGCCGACTCGCCAGCCCGCGGTGGCCCGCTCCAGGTCGGGATAGCGCGCGGTGGAGGTGGGCACCTGACGCTGCGAGTAGCCCCGCGACTTGTCGGAGCGCCTGACCGTCTGCTCCCCCACCCGTCTGGTCAGCTCGGTGGGTATCTCCTTCAAAAAGCGCGAGGGCGGGTTGAAGTTCACTCCGCCCCACAACGACCGGCTCCAGGAGTGAGTCATGTAGAGGTTCTTCTTGGCCCGCGTGATCCCGACGTAGGCGAGGCGGCGCTCCTCCTCCAGCTCCTCCGGCTCGCTGAGCGATCTCATATGGGGGAAAACCCCCTCCTCCATCCCCACCATGAACACCACTGGGAACTCCAGGCCCTTGGCGTTGTGCAGCGTCATCAGGGTGACCGAAGACTCCTCCTCGTCGTACTCGTCCTGTTCGCTCACGAGGGAGGTCTGCGCCAGGAAGTCCTCCAGCGATCCATCCGGCAACCGCTCCTCGAACTCCCCGGCTACTCCGGCCAGCTCCTTGAGGTTCTCCACCCTGCCGAGGGCCTCGATCGACCGCTCCGACTCCAGCTCCGCCATGTACCCGGAACGCTCCCAGGTCAGCTGGATCAGATCCCTCACGCTCGCGCTTTCCTCCCGGTACGCCTGAAGCTCGTTGATCAGCGACACAAAAGCCTGCAGGCCCCCGAGCGCCCTCTTGTTGAAGCTCGGGATGTGCTCCGCACTCTCGATCGCCTCGTACAGGCTCATCCCACCGACGGCTGCGTGACCCTGGAGCTCTGCTATCGTCCTCTCCCCTATGCCCCTGCGGGGAGTGTTGATCACCCGTCTGAGGCTCACCGCGTCGGCCGGGTTCACCAGAACCCGAAGGTAGGCCATGAGGTCTTTGATCTCCTTGCGATCGTAGAATCTCAACCCGCCGAGGATCCGGTACGGGATGCCGAACCTGCTGAACACCTCCTCGACCACACGGGACTGAGCATTGGTGCGATAAAAAACCGCGGCGTCCTTGAAGCGGTGTCCCTCGACCTCCCGGAGGCGCTCGATCTCCATCGCCACGAACGCCGCCTCGTCATGCTCGTTGGCGGAGTTGTGGATCACCACCATGTCCCCGGGCCCTGCGTCCGTCCACAGGTTCTTGGGGTGCCGGGCGCGGTTGTTCTCGATGAGAGCGTTCGCGGCGGACAGAATCCTCTGGGTGGATCGATAGTTCTGCTCGAGGGTGATCACCCGGGCGCCTGAAAATGCTTCCTCGAAGCGCGCCAGGTTCCGGTAGTCCGCCCCCCTGAACCCGTACACCGACTGGTCCATGTCACCCACCACCACGATGCTCCCATCCGGGTACGCAAGCAGCCTCACCAGCTCGAACTGAGCGCCGTTGGTGTCCTGGAACTCGTCCACCAGGATGTGCTGCCACATCTGCCGGTAGTGCTCGAGGACCTCGGGGAACTCGGTGAAAAGCCTGACGGTCAGGTTGATGATGTCGTCGAAGTCGACGGCACTCGCCTCCTGAAGGCGCTTCTGGTAGACGGAGTAGATCGCCGCCGTCTGGCGCTCCATCCAGTGGGCCGCCTGCGCCTCGTAGGCCTCGGGGCCTATCAGCTCGTCCTTGGCCCGGCTGATCGCGTGGAGCACCCCCGAGGGCTTGACCTTTTTCGGGTCGTGGCCCCCGTCCCTCATGATGAAGGAGATCAGCCGCTCGCTGTCGGCGGCGTCGTAGATGGTGAACCCGGAGCGGTAGCCGAGCTTGGGGATGTGGGAGCGCAGGACCCTCACGCAGGCCGAGTGGAAGGTCCCGATCCACATCTTCGCCGCTACCGGGCCCACCAGAGCGGCCACACGGTCCTTCACCTCCTGGGCCGCTTTGTTGGTGAAGCTGATGGCGAGGATCGCGAAGGGCGAGACGCGGCGGTCGGCGATCAGGTGGGCGATTCGACGGGTCAGCACCGCGGTCTTGCCGCTTCCGGCGCCTGCAACGATCAGCATGGGGCCGTCGCCGTACAGCACCGCCTCGCGCTGAGGCGGGTTCAGGCCGCTCAAATCGATGAAGGGGGATGCGTCGGTGTCCGTCACGATTCGATTATCCCCGGTAGAGCGACCGCGCCGGTGATCCAAGTCTAGTTTCGGGGCGTACCATCTATGTAGTGAAGAAAGGGACAGACATGAGCTTTTTCGACAAGAGGGTGCAGCAGGCACAGGATGAGACCACCAAGCTGATCAACGACTATGCCCGAGCGCTGGGTTCCAGCTCGGAAGCCGGTTCCATAAAAACCATGACCACAGCGGGAGCCCCCGCAACGTCGATTGCCGACCGGGCGGCCAACACCCACCGGACCGAATTCGCAAAGGTGATGGCTACCGCCCCCCCCAAGCTGCTCAAGGAAACCCGGCGGGTGGCGATCATCGAGCAGTTCTGCCTGTCTCTATGGGGTAAGTACCTGAACAACCCCGCCTACGAGCAGCTGCTGAAGAAGCTCGGAAAGCCGGTGCCGAAGCGGTAACCGGCAACAAAACTATTCGCTGGGAGCGATGCGATACACCTCGCCGCCCAGAGAGGTGACATACATCTCGCCGGCTGAATCCTCGCCGAACGACGACAGGTTGCGGACCCTCAGGTCGTTGAAGTTCGTGACGTCGACGGCCCGGCCGCCTCTGATTCGAAAGCCCTTGATCACGCCGAGGCAGTAGTCGGCGTACAGGTAGATGCCCCTGAGCTCTGTGACGCTACCCCTGTACACGCCTCCTCCGGTTACCGCACAGTTGCCCCCGGCGGTTGGGTACTCCTGCACCGGCCTCACCAGAGCGGACTCTTCGATCTCCACGTTCTTGTACCCCCGGGTGCCCTCGTATTTAGGCCAGCCGTAGTTGGCCCCCGACTGCGCGGCCGGCGGAACATAGTCGATCTCCTCCACGTTGCTCTGGCCCACATCCCCGACGTAGAGATCCTTCGTACTGGGGTCGAACGACCATCTCCACGGGTTTCGCAGCCCGTAGGCCCAGATCTCCGGTCGTGCGCCGGCGCGTCCTACGAAGGGGTTGTCGGCAGGGATGCCGTAGGGCTTGCCGTCGGGCTGCCGCTTGGGATCGATGCGAAGAAGCTTTCCCAGCAGGACGTTCAGGTTCTGGGCCCGGTTGCCCGGATCGCCGGCGCCCCCTCCGTCGCCCAGGCCGATCACCAGCATCCCGGAGGGGTCGAAGGCGATCAGGCCGCCGTTGTGATTGGAGAAGGGATGCTCAACTCCCAGGACCAGGCGGCGGGAGGCGGGATCCAACCGATCCGAACTCGGCGGGTCGGCCTTGAACTCGTCAATCCGGTTGTTGCCGTTTTGATCCGTGTAGCTGACGTAGGCCAGGCCGCTCGAAGCGTAGTCGGGCGCGAATGCGATCGAAAATAGCCCCCTCTCACCCCCGGACAGCACAAACTCTGTGATGTCGAGGAATGCGGGCTCCCTGGCCTCCCCCTCCGCCAGCTCCACCACCCTCCCGCCCTGCTCGACCACGAAGATCCTGCTGTCCCCCGGCGGAGAGCTCACGTAGACGGGCTGGTCGAAGCGCCCGACCCTTACCAGCCTGGGCTGGGCCGGACGGGCGGCCGGAGACTCGGCCGCGGCAGTCGGCGTTTGGATGGCGGCGGAGGTGTCGGTCGGAGCAGAGGTCTCCTCGGCGGGGATGGTCGTCTGGTCCTGCGGCTCCTCTGACGCGGTACAGCCGGCCAGGAGAACGAGACAGACCGCCGCAAGCGCCCGCCTCAAGCTAACGCCCCTTGAGGCACTCACTCCCATTCGATCGTGCCGGGAGGCTTCGAGGTTATGTCGTAGGCGACCCGGTTGATCCCGGGGACCTCGGCGATGATCCGGCTGGAGATCCTCCCCAACAATTCATGGTCGAGCTTGGCCCAGTCGGCGGTCATCGCATCCTCGGAGGTGACCGCTCTGATCACCACCGGGTGTCCGTAGGAGCGCTGGTCTCCCATCACGCCCACGGAGCGGATCGTCAGCAGCACTGCAAACGATTGCCAGAGCTGCCGGTACATCCCCGCCCGCTTGATCTCTTCCAGCACTATGGCGTCCGCCGCCCTGACCAGGTCGAGACGCTCGGCGGTGATGTCGCCGATGATCCGCACGGCCAGCCCCGGGCCCGGGTACGGCTGTCTCCACACCATCTCCTCGGGCAGGCCCAGCTCCTCCCCGATGCGCCTCACCTCGTCCTTGAACAGGTGGCGGAGCGGCTCTACGAGCTCGAACGTCATGTCGGTGGGGAGCCCACCCACGTTGTGGTGGGTCTTGATCACCGAAGCGAGATCCGTGGTGCCGCCGGACTCGATGACATCCGGGTACAGGGTTCCCTGGACCAGGAACCGGATGGGGGTGGGATCCTCCGCTCCGACCTCAGCGGCAACCTCCTCGAATACCCGGATGAACTCGTTGCCGATGATCTTTCGTTTGGTCTCCGGCTCGGAAACCCCCTCCAGCTTGGCCAGGAAGCGGTCCTGAGCTTTCACGTGGACCAGGTCGATGGCCATGTGGCGCTGAAAGGTGTCGACCACCTTCTCCGCCTCTCCCTGCCGCATCATGCCGTGGTCGACGAAGATGCAGGTCAGCTGATCGCCGATCGCCTTGTGCACCAGAGCCGCTGCTACCGAGGAGTCCACGCCGCCCGAGAGGCCGCACACCGCCCTGGCGTCCCCTACCTGCTTCCGGATCGCCTCGACCA
>JBBDRH010000396.1:0-2944 GCA_040905645.1 Actinomycetota bacterium | reverse complement strand
TTTTTCTCGGCCCGCAAACTGGACCATTTTCATTCGGCCAGGGGACGGGAGCCGGGGCCGCCCCGATAGTGGTGAACAACAACAACTCGTCCAGCTCCTCCTCGTCGGCGGCCGCTTCGGCGGCGGCTGCAGCGCCCACCCCCGCCCCCGCACCACCCGCGCCCGCGGCGCCGGCACCGGCCCCCGCGCCCCGAGCTCCCACGCTCGCTCGTACCGGCACGGATTCGCTCGCTCTCGCAGCGCTAGGTCTGGCCTTGTTCCTGCTCGGCTGCGTGCTGGTGGCGTCGACGCCCGCATTCGAGGGCGGCAAGCCCGCGGCGGGACGAAAGAGGCGCCGGCGACGTCGCTGAAGTAGCTACCCGGCCGGAGTTACTCGAGGTGTGTCGGGTTCGACGCCATGAGATCATCCACGGCGTCCACTGCGGCCTGTTTTCGCTCCTCGACCGGGCCGCTCAGGACCACAAAGTGTTTGTTGTGCTCGGTTAGCTCCTCCACGAACCGGTCGTGCATCGTTTGCGTCACGTGCTCACTGGATCGGGTTCCGTCCTGGATGAACGGGATATCCGTATCGGTCAGAAGGTACAGGTGAGCACGGCGCCCGGCGCAGAGCTTGTCGATCTCCGGAGACATGAAGCCCAGGTAGTGCTCGTGCCACACCCGAACCGCGAAGCAGTCGGTGTCGCAGATCAGCACCTTGTTGGCCTGAGTGGCCAGCTCCTCCTCCATCCGGTTCTGCTGCTCGGCGACGAAGGTGAACTCGGATGTGTCCCACTGCAGGGCCGACGTGTAGCGCTTGCCCTCGGAGTAGGTCCTGCCGAACTCCGGCACCCACACCGTCTCATAGTGGGCCGCCAGGCTCTCGGCCATGGTGGTGGTCCCGGTTGACTCGGCTCCAATGACCACCACGCGGACGGCGAAGAATGCCTGAGCTCCCCCCTGGAGGTAGTGCCAGTGATCGAGCGGGCGACGCCGGATGTCTTCGGATGAGACCGGGTTGCTGACCCGGTCCTTGTCGAAGACCCAATGGTCCGATCCCAGGTACTCGGCGTAGGCATCGGCTTCAGGGTCCGATGTGAACAGCAGGTCGGGGGAGCGGCCCAGCATCCCCAGGGTGTAGTCCGCCCAGGTCTTCGGGTCCGCCCCGTCCTCGAGATCGGGCACTAATAAGATCTCTGCGGTTGGGGCAATCTCGCCCAGCCACCGGGCACGAAGCTCGCCCGGAATCTTCTCGTCCTTGCGATGGGAGACGATGACCGTCAGCTCGTCAACCTCCTCCAGGGCCCGCCGAAGCAGCGAGGCGTGGCCGCGATGGGGCGGGTAGAAGCGTCCGAGGACGACCCCCCGGCTCGACTGCTCGCGCCCGAAGCCTGGACTCACCTAGACCCTTCTCCCTGAATCCCTGGCAGCTTTGAATTGTAACTTTCACGGGAGGTCTGCCGGCTACGAGACGGGGCTGAGCAAGCCTGTCTCATGGGTCGCCGGTTGCGCTGACAAGGGTCTCTCTTGCCTTGACCAGGCGATGGCAGTGGCTCGCATCAACGAGGACGGATCGCCGGACACGAGCTTCGATGATGACGGCATCGCCACCGTCAATGTGGCAGTTGGAGGGAAGAGCGGCGAGCGGGCAAGCGGGATGGCTGTACAGTCCAGCGGCAAGGTGGTCCTGGCCGGTCCCGTGGAGCACGACCCGGCGGCAGAGGGACCGGCCTCTTCGGATACCGACATTGCAGCCGTCCGGCTGAACGAGGACGGATCGCCGGACACGAGCTTTGGAGAGGACGGAGTTGCCCGGCTTGATCTGAGCACCGGCATGGCTGTCGGCGACAGCTTCCTCGGCGACACCATGTACGGGGTCACGCTCCTCGAAAACGACAAGCTGCTGTTGGTTGCGGCAAGGCTTGCGGAGTCGGGACCGCATCGCGATTTTGCGATCGTCCGTCTCAATGCCGACGGAACTCCCGACTCGACCTTTGGTGAGGCCGGGGTTCTCACAATAGACATCGACGGCGGCAGCGAATCTCCTCGTCAGGCCGTCGTCCTGGAGGACGGCGACGTCGTGGTCAGCGGTTACACAAACAATGCCGAGGACGTCGTTAGCCCGGTGTTGATCAAGATCGACGAAGAAGGGCAGCTCGACGACAGTTTCGGCGCCGGTGGCATAGCCACCGCAACCCTCCTGCCCGCTGTGGCCGAAGCTTATGAGGTCGGCCTTCAGGGTGACAGCTTCATCATCACCGGATACGGAAGGGCCACGGAGGACGAGAAGGTCGACCTGATTGCGGCCAGGTTCACCGCCGGCGGTGAGTGGGACAAGACCTTCGGCGAGGAGGGACTGGTTAGAGTGGACGTCGCGGGCGAGGACGACCGCGGCCGGGACCTGGTTGTACTGCCGGACAGCAGGATCCTGATTGCCGGCAGCGGTAAGCCTGCCGAGACCGATCAGAACGGAATGTTGGTGTTGCTCGAGGAGGACGGCAGCCTTGCCGACGACTTCGGAGAGGGCGGCAAGCTGCAGCTTGACCTGGGCGGCCAGACCGATTCGGTCTTTGCAGTGACCCTTTCCGAGGACAAAAAGCACATTCTGGTGGGCGGTTGGACCGGTCCGGACCCCGTGCAGGGAGGCAACGAGGACTCGCTGTTCGTCCGGCTAACTCTGGAGTGAGCGACGTGGTCTGGGGCGCGGCTGAACCCTGTCGCTCAACGGAGAGCTGCCTCGCTCGCCGGAGGGCGCCTGCCTAGGCGGGAAGGGTCTGCTCCAGAAAGTCGGCCTCGGGAACATCATCGGGGATTCGAGGCGGAGGCGCTTCTGCCTCGGACGTCAGGGCGGTAATGAACTCCGATGTATCCGTCTCCACCGGTGGCTCGCCTGGTTGAATCGTTTTCGGAATCGGCTCTGGAAAGGTCTGCATCGCGGCTCCTTTCGTTGAGGAAAATCCGAACCTCC
>JBBDRH010000395.1:0-2959 GCA_040905645.1 Actinomycetota bacterium | reverse complement strand
ATCGGGGATGACTGGGCGCTCGAATGCCAGGTTAATTCTCAGACGTTGCACTAGGCGACCGGAGTCGCGAGCGTTCTGATGCGGAGGGCAAGTCCCAGCAGCAGTGCTCCCGACAATATGGCATAGAACCCGACAATCCAGGTGACGAGGATTAAAAATGCCGTCCGTCAGGGCGTAGATGCCGAACAGGAACACCAAGGCCAACGCTGTGATGGCCGGCCAGACCGAGGCCATGATTCCGAAGACGACCGCGGCAACCCCTCTGAAGGCAAGGCTCTTCCAGCTTCCGATGATGAACAGCACTCCCCCTCATCCCCTTTCGAGGCGATGAACCTGAGCAGCGGCCGCCCGCCCCCGTAGGGGGGGATCATAGCCCTCACGGGCGATCAGACGTCTGACGTCGTCGCTCACTTCGACCGTGATACGCCGGTCGGGTGTTTCCCCGTGTTTTCGGGGAAGGGTCCAGTAGGGGCTATGCGGTCAATTTCACGTGGTGGGCGGAAGTCCGCACATCACAGGGACGCATGGGTTTTGCCTTTAGTGAGAGATCGCATCGGCGCTTCGAATCATGTTGAATTCGCAGCGGGTCGAAGAAAGGGGGACAAAGTGACAGATTCAGCAGACGCACGGCACCGCCATCTCCGGCGGTTCATGGTGCTGGTGCTGGCGTTGGTGCTTGGGGCCTGCGGGGGCGATGACCCCGGAGGCACCGAGGATGAAGGAGAGGATCAAGCAGCCAGCACGGAGGAGTACTGCGCCAACTCACTGGCCATAGAGACGGTTGCCGATCCGGACATCGATTTCGATGCTCTCTCGCCGGAGCAGCAGGCCGAGGAGGCTAAGAAGTTCGCAACCGGCACACTCAGGCCACTCGCCGACAGGCTGATCGCCTCGGCGCCCGAAGAGCTGGAGGACGATGCGGCCGTGGCCGACGCAGCTCTCACGGAGCTGGAGCAGACCGGAGACTTTGACGCAGTCTTCAGCAATCCCGAGACCATCGAGGCCTTCAACAACCTCCACGATTTCGACCTCGAGAACTGTGACTGGGAACAGGTCGACGTCGTTGCGAGCGAGTACAAGTTCGACGGCGTGCCGGCAACAATGCCCGCCGGCGTGACCAGCTTCGAGTTCGACAACAACGGAACCGAACAGCACGAGATGGTCATCTTCCGAAAAAAGGACGGGGATACGATGAGCTTCGACCAGATCCTGGCCATCGAAGACGAGGCCGAGGTCGAAACGCACGTGGACTTCGTTGGGGCGACCTTTGGGGAGCCCAACGACCCTGAAGACCTGTACGCAATCTCAGACGTGAAGCCCGGCGATTACGTAATGGTCTGCTTCGTCCCGGTGGGCAGCACCCCGGAAGCCGTCGAGGCTGCCGAGGCTGCCAACGAGGAGATCGAAGGGCCCCCGCACTTCCAACAGGGGATGAAGGCGGAGTTCAAAGTTACGGCCTGAGACAAGCAGTTACGTGACACTTGGGGCCCGGGACTAAACCCGGGCCCCAGGGTGCGTTCGGCCCTTCTGGGCCCTCAGGCTGCGGGCACCCTCGGCTTCGGCACCGCCTGAGCTTCGATCTCCAGATTCACATGCCTGTCAACCAAAAGGCCGCCGCTTTCCAGGGCCCGGTTCCAGGTGAGCCCAAAGTCTTCTCGGTTGATTTGTGCTTTCGCTTCGAAGGCGGCCTTCAGAGTTCCGCAGGGATCTTTCGCAGCGCCAAGATAGTGCAGGTCGAGGGTCACCGGGCGAGTAACTCCTCTAATTGTCAGATCCCCGGTCAATTTGAAGCTGCTCCCCTCCTGCCGCTCCAGGCGGGTGCTTCGAAAGCTCAGCTGAGGATGGTTGCGAACATCGAGAAAGTCCGGTGAGCGGAGGTGATCGTCCCGAACCGTCAGACCGGTGTCGATGCTTGCGGCATCGATGGTGATTTCGACCCAGGAATCCTCAGGCAACTCTCCAACGTGAAAGGTGCCGGCGAAGTCCCGGAAGCCGCCTCTGACCTTGGCGAGCATCAGGTAGTTGGTGATGAAGCTGACGTTGGTGTGCGCCGGATCGATCTCCCACTCGCGAGAGATCAACTGATCCTTCTCGTAACGCTGAAGCCGCGCAGCCAGCTCCCTCCTGCCTATCCGATAGGCACCGCTGGTCCGGCTTACGCCGAGGTGCTCCGCCCAGGCCTTGTCCAAGAGAACCCTGCGACCTGCGCGGCTCGATCTATGGCGGGAAGCCGCCGGCAGGGTCATCTCACCAGAGTCATTCCAGATTGTCATTGGCGTGCTCCTTGTTTCTGAACGGTGCCCGTATGATCGAGCATAGCACTTTCCCCTTTTTACAACGGGCTAACATGATTAAATGTCCCAATGGACTTACCCTGGTGCATTCAAGGTAGCGTCCGCCGATTGCGGCGCGGTTAAAGGCGCACGAACGCCCGGTTAAGCGTGGTGGGAGTAAAGTTCTTGGGGAACCAAAAACCTTGTCGTTCCAGTCTGCACCAATGCGGCAAAATTTCAAACGGTGCAGGCTCAATCTTTTTGTCCCGCAGTGGTTTGGCTAAGATCGGAACGAAGCTTACCGACCGGAGCCTGCCATGAAAAGTCCCGAAGACATGCTCGGCGCCGTCACGCGCTCGATGAAAGAGCGGACCGGAAAAAGCCTCGAGGAGTGGGTGGCCGTCGTCCAGGCCTCGGGGATCGACCCGCTGGATCAAAAGTCCGTCCGCAACTGGCTGCGCAGCGAGCACGGGGTGAAGCAAAACAGCCAGTGGGCCATCGCCGACGCCGCTGCCCGGGCCGCCGGCTGGGAAGCTCCCAAGGTTGCCGAGTACATCGACCAGCAGTACTCGGGGCCCAAGGCGGGGCTGAGACCGATCTTCGACAAGATTTCTGGGGCCGCGCTCGGCCTGGGTGACGATGTGTCGATGGAGGGCCGCGGAGGTTACACCCCGTTCGTCCGCAAG
>JBBDRH010000394.1:0-2965 GCA_040905645.1 Actinomycetota bacterium | reverse complement strand
GAAGTCGATGAACAGAGGCCATGAGTGATAGGCGTGCTCATCGAAGAACTCCCCATCACCTCCCACCATACGGAACAGGCGCTCAGCTGACTCATAGTCCTCTGCAAGGATTCTTTCAGCAAGCCGAAACTCAGCGGATACAGTTTCACCCCAGTCAAAGTCAGCAAGGACTGACAAAGCATCCTCGTTCTTGTTTAACTGACGCAATGCAATCGCGTGGTTTATCGCTGCGATTCGACGATCGGCGTCTCTCTGCATATTAGGGAGCTGCCGCGCATACTCGCCCAGCCTTTCGGCAGCGATCCACTCCTCGTCCCACAGAAGATCAAAAATGGTGTTGTTGAGGTGTCGATCGGCGGTTGCCAGTTCGTCCGGAAGTGCTTTCCTCCATAGCGTCTGAGCTAGTTTCACACCCACTTCAAACACGAGGAATGTTGCGGCAAAAAGGTATGCTGGTCCGATCTTCGTAATGTCACCGACCTGAACATCGTCAGGAATGTTAATTCCCTCCGCCTTACATTGTGAAAGATACTGCTCCGTTACGACCGAGTTGCAATGGGCGACGAGGTTTCGGCGCTGACCAGACTCGACGAAGTGCTTCCACCTGCCGAATTTTCTCAATTGAATCCCGAAGCGATTTTCCAGCCTTTTGAACTGCTCGATGTAGCTCTTCCGCCTCAATGAGTCGATCTCCTCCTCTAGCACAGTTAGCCGCAGGTGATCGAAATCCCTGTGACGGAGAATCTCGGAAAACTTGAACCTGAATCCTGCGTTCAGGAGTTGTCGATAGGATGCAAAACACCGCCTGAGGCCTTACGTTGTGGGGACTTCCTGCCAGAAGTTTCCCGTAACGCGGAGGCACCCAGACGGTGCGAAATCATCGTATAGCATCCCGGCCCCACGTGCAAGGCGCCTCGGCCCCCCTTCGGCTGCGGCATAGCGCTGGGGAGCTGACCGATGGCGGCGGTCTTCTTCTGATCCGGCGCACCTGGGATCTGCTGGGGATCGGCGCCTGGCTCGACCG
The DNA here is from genome assembly GCA_040905645.1 of Actinomycetota bacterium. Classification (GTDB taxonomy): domain Bacteria; phylum Actinomycetota; class CADDZG01; order JAHWKV01; family JAHWKV01; genus JBBDRH01. Next base: position 1,941 of record JBBDRH010000394.1, on the reverse strand, counting down.
GCACACGAGAGAGCTGCCGGGCCGCTTCCGCCCCAGTCTCATGGTGGAGGTGTGGGTGGTGCTCCTGCTCTACGGGGGCGGCTGGATGGACGACCTGAAGCGCCTGGGGCGGCGCGGGATCCGCCGACTCTTCGGCTGGAAGGCGGTGCCAGACCCGACCACCTTCGGGCGCTGGCTGCGGCGCTCCTCGGCGGCGTTGGTGCCGCTCCTCGATGCGCTTCTCTGGGAGCTGGTCCTTCGCCGATGGCAGGCCACGGGCGGCACACCGAAGCGGCTGACCCTGCTGCTCGATTCCACGGTGGTCGTCCGCTACGGGTTGAAGCAGGCGGGTGCCGAGAAGGGGTACAACCCGGACCGCCCGGGGCGGCGGAGTCACCACCCGCTCCTGGCATTCACGGCGGAGACGGGCGACTGCCTGGGCGTAATCTGGAGAGGGGGCAGCGCCCACACCGCCGAAGGGGCGATCGCCTGGATTCGCCAGCTGATTGCGCGGCTGCGCAGCGCGGGCGTCGAGCAGATCACGCTGCGGCTGGACAAGGGCTTCTTCTCGAAGGCCATGGTGGAAGCGCTCGAGGAGCTCGGAGTCTCGTACTTCCTGAAGGTGCCGGACTGGCGGTGGGTCCGCGCCGAGCTCGGCGCCACGCGTCGCTCGACGAAGGACCCGCGGATGTGGACGCGCAGCGGTACGCTCTACGGAGCGCGGCTGCTCTCGGTCGAGCGGCGCAGCCGGAGCGTCGATGCGCTGGGGCTGGAGACCTTCGAGGTCGGTAAGCCGGCGCACATCCTGACGAACGTCGAAGGAATCCGTGCGGTCTCGGCATGGCGCCGCTACAACGCGGGCGCCGTGGTGGAGGACCGGATCAAGGAGCTGGGCGAGCTGGGGCTCGGCCGCACGGCGGTCGACGATCGGGGCGCGAACCATCTTCTGTGGAGCCTCGGCGTCCTGACGTACCAGCTTCTGCACTGGGTACGAACCACCGCGCTGCAGGGGAGCTGGCGAAGGGCGCAGCCGGAGCGGCTCAGGAACTGGCTCCTGCGGCTGCCCGCGAAGCTGACGAGCCATGCGCGCAAACACTATGTCCAGCTCCAGCGCACGGAGCCGCTTCGGAGCGACTTCTTGCGAGCCCTGCGGGTCCTCGAACGCTTGCGAGCGCCGCCGCTGCCGAGCTGATCGGGGCGGGACCAGGGGAGGGCTGAAGACCGGCGGGTTAGCCACCGGTCGTGCTCCAGGGTCGCTGCAAACCCAAAATCGACGCTCGCACACCCATCCGAGGGCGTGCGCGACCACGTCGGCAGTGCGGCCGAGTCCCCCGACCGCGAATCAGAGTGACGAACATTGCGTTTTCGCTGCTCACTGACTGACAACGCAGGATTCAGGTTAAATTCGCGTTCCAAGTCGGAAAATAGATCCGGCCGTTGACGAAAAAGCGCTCTCAGGAGATCCCCAGTGAGGGCGTCAAACGTCGCAAAGAGGCTCAGGAATAGACTCGCCTCCAATACACCTACCACGTCTGACTTTACCATGCGGCGGAGTGCCCTCAACCGGCCGACAATGGTCTTGAGGAGGTGCTGTTGTTTTTGGGGGTCGGCCCTTTCAAAATCTTCAGGACTAATGTCTGGCTGATCTGCGAGGTGTTTGATCCGGCGTCCATGCGTCCTTGCCGCAGCCGGCACAACCGTGCTGCAGCACAGATATATGTCACGAATTCGATGGATGAATGCATCTATCGCTTCTTCAACCGGATGCTCTTCATTTGAACTGCGAGGCTTGACTTCCTCGATTTGAGACTCTTCGACTTGGCCGTCAGGAAAACCGTCGTCACCCTCGGCTTGCCCCTCAGTCACAGAATTGCTCTCTTCGTACACCATCTCCTCCAATTCAAATGTTGGAATGGCGTCTAACGTTCTAAACGGTTTCCGAACGCGTCAGCGTTCCCGCAG
>JBBDRH010000393.1:0-2966 GCA_040905645.1 Actinomycetota bacterium | reverse complement strand
CTATTGCTCCTGCCTGAGCCACCCCCCAGAGATCCCCCCTAAGGGCCCTCCGCAGGCCGTTCCAAACGCCCGAGGGGAGCACCCGGGTTACATAGGCCCGTTCCGACGCCAGCCCGTCGGCCGATCCCACGCTCCGGGCCACCGCGGCTTTGGAAAGACCCTCTGCAAAACAGCGCGAACGAAAATATCTCCAGCGGGCACGGTCCTCAGGAACGTAGTGCGACGCCCGAGCCGCGGGATCCTGGATGAATATCGACCCGGGATCGTGCTGGCGAGCCCGAACGCACAGCTCGGTCTCCTCGCAGCCCAAAGGGGTCTTGTTGAGTCTTCCGAGGCCCGAGCGGAAGCCGCCCACGTTCTCGAACACGTCCCGTCGAATGGCCATCGCAGCACCGAGCGGATTGCGGATCAGCTTCCTCCTTGTCGGGACCCCCCGGTACGTGCACCCCACAACCCAGTAGAACTCTTCGGGAAACCATTCCGGTTTGCCCTTCTCCCAATACGGTTCGACCGAACAGCCCACTCCCGCCACCGCCGGGTGCAAGAAGTCTTCACGCAGCCGGGCGCTCCAGTCGCGGGCGGCTTCTGCGTCATCGTCCAGCGATGCGACCACCGAGCCGGTTGCGGCTGCCACCCCACTGTTCCGCGCTCCCGACAAACCCTGCTCCCCGTCGTTGGGTACCGCCACTACGCCGGGAATCGACCTAAGGCGGTTCAGAAGGGACTCGTTGTGGTCCGCCACCACGATGATCTCTTTTAGTGGCTGTTCCTGGCGTTGCAGCGAGGTGATCGCGGCACTCAGCAGGTCCCAGCGCTCCTCCGTATAGGTGCAGACGACCGCCGATATTTCGGGGAAGCGTGCGTGCTCCTCTGGATGGTGAGTCATTCGAACCGATCGAACTGCACCGTTTTCGGCCAGCCGCCCTTGCGGGTTACACCGCCGTCCAACCCCAAGCCCCCCTCTGTGCGTTCGGTCACTCCACCAAATAGTGCTGCGAACACCGTGGCCAACACGCGCAAGCCGTCTCTGATCGGCCGCAGATTCGATCGGCCGCAGCGGCGGGGAGCTTCGACGCTCGCCACCTCCTCGACCCGCATCCCCGCTCTGACTGCGTTTAGGACGATTTGGGTCTCGATCTCGAATCCGTCCGCCGTGAGCTCGAGCTTGTCTACGCAGGTCCGGCTGAAGGCCATGAATCCATAACAGAGCTCGGTAAACTCCGAGCCGAAGAGCCTGTTCACCAGCGTCAGCAACATCTTGTTGCCCAGCTTTCGGAAGGGCGTGATGTCCTGGGAGCCGCCTCCGGCAAGCCATCGCGATCCCTTGACCATGTCGCATTCGCCGTCGATCAAAGGTTTGACGTACCTGTCGATCTCCCCGGGATCCATACTTCCGTCGGCGTCGATCATTACGACGATGTCGCCGCGGGCAGAGGCGAAGCCCTCCCGAAGGGCCGCGCCTTTTCCGGGGCGCCTCTGCCCGACCACGACCAGACCCGGCCACTCGCGTTTTGCCAGGTCGACCGTTCGGTCGGTTGAGTTGCCGTCGACCAGAATCACCTCGTCCACCCACCGAGGCATCGACTGCAGTACCCACCCGACGTTGCCGCCCTCGTTCTTGGCCGGAATCACGACACTGATCGACGGAGCGTCCGCGGCGGCGCCCGCATCCGCAGGGGGAGCCAGACTCGGAGCGAGCAGCTCGGCCGGCGGGTGAGGATCTTGGGTCGATTGTTTGACGAGCCTTTCAGTCGCCATTAAGTCCCTTCTTGTCGGCTAACAAAGTGTTGGTCGATAGGGGAAGAGAGTTGAGTGTATTTAGGCCCTGTCATTCGGCGATAGGAGGCAAACCACGCGTTCTGAGTGGGAAAAACCACATGATATGTGTTAATACTTATACAATGCGTGATCATGACGCTTGGTAAAGACACGCGCAAAAAGTCTCGCTCGACCTTCGACGGGCAGGATACGAATTGAGGCCGCTTGACCAGCATCAAGATCTTGCTTCTCGACTGCGAGACCCTGGTCCGTGAGGGCGTACGCATGGTCCTCGAGCGGGAATCCGACCTGCAGATCGTGCACGAAGCAAGCACCCTGGACGAAGCGACCCGGCCGGAAATCGATCCGGACGTGATCGTGGTGGAGCCCCTTCTGGCAAGAGACAGGTCAAGGGGCGCGGAGTTGGTCACCGACCTCCTCCGGCATTACCCCAACTCCCAGGTGCTCGTGCTGAGTCAGATGGAGGCGGTCGAGGACGTCCAGCTGTTTCTCTCCAGGGATGTGCGCGGATACGTGCTGAAGAAGGGGCCGGCGGCCGAGCTGGTGGAAGCTGTCCGGCGGGTTGCCGCGGGTGAGGAGTACCTCCAACCGTCGTTGGGTGCTGCGTTGCTCAAGGCTTCCAATCACGGCAACGCCGGAGGCCGGATGCCCGGCCTTACCGCCAGAGAGAAGGAGGTCCTGCGGGTTCTTGCCATCGGGCACACCAACGCCGAGGCGGCGGCGATTCTCTCCTATGCGGTGCGAACGGTAGAGGGGTACCGGTCGCGGATCATGCACAAGCTCGACGTCGAGAGCCGTGCGGAGCTGGTCAGGGCGGCCTCGGAGCTGGACCTTCTGCATTTCGACCGGCCGCACCCTGCCGGCTCATGAGCTCGTCGGCTGGCGGATCTCCGCGGTCCTACTAGAGGGGGACATGAAGAAGCTGGTTGCGACCCTGGCGATCGTCGGGCTTCTGGCCGCCTGCGGCGGCCGTCAGGAGAGTGGCCAGGCCTCCGCCCCGCGTCCCGCAAGCTTCGTATTCGAGGGGAAGGTGGTGAGCGCCTCCAGGAGCAAGAATGAGTCGAGCGCCGGCCGGTCAAAGGCGGGCTCGATCACCCTCCAGCTGTCGACTTCCCAAACTTCGTTGGAGAGCTGCTCAATCCGTCCTCCCCGGGTGGTGGTGATCCCGTTTGGTCCAGACACCAGCT
>JBBDRH010000392.1:0-2997 GCA_040905645.1 Actinomycetota bacterium | reverse complement strand
GGTGAGTGTCCTTCTTCGCGGTTGGGACTCACCGGCCGCTTTGTTCAAATACAAGTAGAGTGATCCAACAAATTCTTAGAAGGTCCAGCAACGGCTGGCCGTCATTCGAGCTTCGAGCTTCGGATTTCCTTCGTCATTCGTGCTTAGGATTTTGTTTTTTCCGTCGCCGGCTTGTCCTCCTGCTTCGCCTCGGGTGCCGGCGGTTGCTTCACTCCGAGCAGTTCCGCGGCCTCCGCCCGGAAGCGGCGGAGATCCTGGTCTCCGGGCCTATTCTTGTCCATCCACGCGACAGCCTGGTCGTAGCGCTTGCGGGCTTCGTCCTTTTGGCCGAGTTGCCACTGGGCCATTGCCAGGAAGAACCATTCGGAGCTGTCCCCGCCCTGTCCGAGCTCCATCGCCTTGGCCAGCGCCTCGACTGCGGCCTGCCACTTCCCCGCACGGTACTGGGCGATGCCAAGCACGTGCCAGCCCTTTCGCGATGAGGTGAAGTGTTGGAGGTGCCGCTGAGCCGCCTCGACGGCGCGGTCCGGATCACGGAACTGTGGGGCCGGGCAGGTGGCCAGCAACCAAGCCAAGGCGAATTGTGGGTCAGCGACGTCGGGAAACTCCTTCGCGACCATTTCAAAGAGCTCCCGCGCTTGGCGGAAGGCCTCGGCTGCCTCCTGGGGACGGCGAGTATCATGAAGCAGCAGGCCCAGGTCGAAATAGCTCCGTCCAAGGTCGATGGCATGGGGCTCGACACCGGGGTGGTCGGCGATGAGCTTCTGGCGAATCTCCAGACTCCGACGGATTGCGTCTTCGGCCTCCTGGGTGCGGCCCCAGGCCCGCAAGGCCCCGCTCAGTTGCCTGTACTCAATACCCAAACGCCGCTGCTCGTCTTTGTTGTCCGGGAAGTGGTCGCGCTGCTTTTCCTGGATGTCGATGGCCCGCTGATAGTATTGGGCGGCGTCGTGGGGCTTGCCCGTGCGCGCGAGCAGATCGCCCACATAGGCCTGGACATGAGCGAGATTGCTCTTGCGGCCGGGGGCGTCTGGTGCTTCCGCCACCAACTGCTCCCGAAGCCCCAACGCCTGGCGGAGCTCGGCCTCGGCCTCCGGCAAGCGATCGGTGTGCAGCAGCAACACCCCCAGCCAAAAATGGCTGTGCGACAGGCCGAAACGATCCTCAGAGGTCTTGGGGAAGTTGGCCTGGAACTTCTTCCAGGTGGTCAGGGCCAAGCGATGGTGTTGCTCCGCTTCGGGCAATCGTCCTAAAGAGTCTTTCAGGGCATTTCCTAAATCGGTGTGGGCATGGGCCAGCCGCTGCTGATAGTGTGGCACCGTGGGAAAATCGGCGGCCAGCTTCTCCCAGTCCGCCAAGTCGAGGCGGCGCAACTCGGCATGTTCTTCGTGTTTGTTGGCCCAATAAAGCCTGTAGGCCAGGTCTTCGCGACTAAGGGCCAGGTCCTCGCGATACGCCGGCACAGTGGGGAACTCGGCCGCTAGCTGATCCAGCAGGGCGACGGCTTGCCGCAAGGCTCCCTCCGCCTGCGGGCCGTTGCCCAAAGTCTCCTGGATCCCCCCGACGCGCCAGTACGCGCGGGCAGTCTCGTGCCGCATCTCCGGGTCGGTGCCTTTTTGCTTCAAGAAGCCCTGGTAGAACTCCAGCGCGTCTTCCAAGAGCCTGCGGCGGATCTGCTCCATGTGGGGCTTGTTGGCCAATTGTTGAGCCACGTTGGTGAACAGCTTGTCCACGGCCTCACGGGCCATTCGGAGGTTGGTTTCGGCACGCTGGCGCTCCCGCTCGGCTTCGGTCCGCTGCCGGTTGGCTTGCTCGGCCGCGTCGCGCTCGCGCTCGGCGGCTGCCTGGGCCGCGTCTCGTTCTTGACTGATCAGGACGGTGCTGACCGACAATCCGACGATGACGGTGAGCAGCACCGCGGCCGCCGTCGCCAACCAGGCCCGATTGCGGCGGGCGAATTTGCGGAACTTGTATGCGGCCGACGGGGGCCGAGCCTCCACCACCTCATCGCGCACGTGGCGCTCGATGTCGGCGGCGAAGGCGCTGGCGGTCTGGTAGCGACGCGTGCGGTCCTTCTCCAGCGCCTTCATGACGATCCAGTCCAGGTCGCCGCGCACGAGTTGGGTCAGCTTACGCGGGTCGACGCGACGATGTTCGGCGACCGTGGTCGCCAACGCGCCCAGCGTGCTAATTCGATCGCTGGGCTTCGGCGGCTCCTCATCGCAAATAATGCGACGCAGCTCGTCATAGTTGGCGTCGTTCAGGCGTTCCTTGCTGAATGGCGTGGTGCCAGTGAGCAGTTCGTACAACAGCACGCCCAGAGAGTAGGTATCGCTGCGCGTGTCGACCTCCAGTGGGCTCATCTCGGCCTGTTCGGGGCTCATATAGAGCGGCGTGCCGATCATCTCCGCAAACCGCGTGAAGATCGTCTCTTGCGTGAGCTGCTGGTTGATCGCCTTGGCGACCCCGAAGTCGATGACTTTCGGCGTGGGCTGCCCGTCCTGCATGGCAATCAACACGTTGGATGGCTTGATATCGCGATGGATGATCCCCTTCTGGTGGGCGTGCTGGACCGCCTCGCAAACGGCGACGAAGAGCGTCAGCCGATCCTCTGTTGTGAGATGGCATTCGTCGCTGTACTCCGTAATGGGAATGCCTTTGACCAGCTCCATCACGAAGTAAGGCCGGCCGGAATCGGTGGCGCCGGCGTCGAGGGCCCGGGCGATGTTCGGGTGGTCCATCAACGACAGCGCTTGCAACTCGGCTCTAAATCGCGCCAGCACCTGCTTCGTGTCCATGCCAGGCTTGATGATCTTGAGGGCCACCCGGCGGCGCACCGGGGCCTGCTGGTCGGCCATGTAGACGATGCCGAAGCCTCCTTCACCGATCTGCTCCAAGAGCTTGTAGGGACCGATCACCGTGCCGGGGGATTCAGCGGCCGTGGGCGGGATCACCGTGGGAACGAATTCCGGGGCGGGAGACTCGAGGAAGCTGCCC
>JBBDRH010000391.1:849-3021 GCA_040905645.1 Actinomycetota bacterium | reverse complement strand
CGGTTCGGAGGCAGCGCGCCACTTAAGCACCTTTCGACAGGCCTGAATATAGGGCTGGCCAAAACGGCAAAACAACCAAAGCTTTGAACTGCCGTGCGTGCCTCCTGGCTCAGCCCCCGTTGCCAGCCGGCCCTCAGGCCATGACGGTGCGCTCGACCACCCAGAACAGCGCAATCATCGCGATGGCCAGCGATGCTGGCATGACCACGGCCGTCCGGTACCGCGGCCAGCGCATCAACCAGCCGACCGCCAGGAAGCACAGCGCGAGCACCGCAAGCTGGCCCAGTTCGACGCCGACGTTGAAGGCCACGAGGCCGGTGACGAAATGGCTCGTCGAGAGCCCGATCTCTCCAAGTACGCTGGCGAAGCCGAGGCCGTGGAGAAGTCCGAAGCCGAAGACCATGGCCAGGCGCCAACGGTGCAGCCTGATGGTCAGCATGTTCTCTATTGCGATCCAGGCGATCGACAGGGCGATGAGCGGCTCGACGATCCATCCCGGTATGTTGACGATGCCCAGCGTCCCGAGCGCAATCGTGAGCGTGTGGGCGACGGTGAAGGCGCTCACCTGCCACGCCAGTGTCGAGAGCCGGGACGAGAGCAGGAACAGGCCGACGACGAAGAGGATATGATCGAGGCCCTTGGGGAGGATGTGGGTGAAGCCGAGCCGGAGATAATCTGAAAAGACCTCGGCCGCGGTCTGCGTCTGGGGGGCGTGCAGGTCCACGGGTCCGGCCGTTTCACCGGCGGGAACGTGAGTGGCAAACTCGATCTCGTCGCTCCCGCTTGAGCGCACACGCACGACGCTGTCGCCAAGGTTCCGGTCGAGGCGCCAGGTGAAGCTGCGCGAGCCCGCCGGCGCCTGTGCCGTCAGCGTGATGTTGGAGATACGCGCCAGCGAGGTGTTGTCGACAGGCGGAATGGCCATTTCGCTGATCGTCGGCGTGGCATCGCCGCCATCGAAATCGATGTCGAGCCGGTCCAGGAAGATGGGAGCGAAGGCGCGGAACTCCCGGCTCAGCTCCTCCGGGGCCAATGCCCTCAGACGATCGTATATGGGCGCGGCAGGACTGTCGCTGGTATCATCGTGCTCCGGCCCGATCCCGGCCATGGCGGCCTCGAGATTGATCGACAAAGCGACTTCGACCGATCCGCCGTCGCCAGCGGTGACTGTGGCGATCATCGGCCTGACCTCGTGCGCCGAGCCCTCCTGGATCGCAAAGGTGATGAGGAGCAGGAGCGCCGTGAAGAACGCCACCGCCAAGCCTAGTACGGCTTGACGGCGATCCCGGTGCCCTGTCTTGTATAGTGGATTCACAGCCAGCAAGGTCTGCGCCACATGTTGAAGTGCCATAAGCGTTTCATTCCCTGTCGAGGACTGCTGTTGGGCGCCGCGCTGGCTCTCTTGGCGCAGACAGCGATTGCGCACGAGTACTGGATCGCGCCTGAAAGTTTCCGTGTCGAGCCGGGTGAGCGGATCCAAGCCCGGTTGCTTGTCGGCCAGATGATGGAGGGCACCGAACTGCCCTGGTTATCGCATCAGATCCGCTCATTCGAGATCTCCACGCCGCAGGGCGCCGTGGAGGTTCAAGGGTTGGAGGGCGATCTGCCCGCACTGTCATACGTCCCCGAGGTCCCGGGGCTTCACGTGATCGCCCACGAAACCTTCCCCCTTGAGCTGACCTTCGATACACTGGAGGAATTCGAGGAGTATCTCGACTACGAGGGCCTCGGCGCAATCATCGAGGCGCATCTCCGCCGATCCCTGCCGAAGACGGACATCACCGAGGCCTATGCGCGGTCGGCCAAGGCTTTGGTGCAGGTCGGGCCCGTGCGCCCGGATGACGCCGATCGTCCGCTTGGTTTGGCTTTCGAGCTCGTGGCCCTCGCCAATCCCTATGCGGGAGGAGAGACACTGCCCGTTCGCCTGCTGTGGCAGGGACAGCCGGAAGCGGGGACTCAGATTTCGATTTTCCGGAAGAACGCCGACGTGGACCGCAGCCTCGTTCTGACCGATGCCGATGGTAGAGCCGAGATACCGCTTGCCGGCGGCGGCGAATTCTTGCTCAACGCAGTTCATATCGAACCTGTGGAGGGGGAGGAACATGTGTGGGCCAGCACCTGGGCATCGCTGAGCTTCGGTATCGGCAAACGAGACTGACGCAGTCAGGAGCC
>JBBDRH010000391.1:0-839 GCA_040905645.1 Actinomycetota bacterium | reverse complement strand
CCCCGGGGGGGGGGGGGCGCCCGATTCGTCTTTACCTAGTTGGTCCGCCGGAGGTTCCGGCGGACTCGCTGCCTGACCGCCCGGCATTTTCGGAGTTGCCGGGCGCCTTGCCTGCGGGAGTGTCTGCCGGTCCCTTGCCATTGCCCTGCTCGGCGCCCTCGCCCTGCGCCGGCCCGACGGTCTGGGAGCCCACATTCGTGCCAGGGCTTTCGGTCGCGCCCTGGTTATGCCCCTTGGCGAAGACGCCGGGTGCAGTGACGAGGCCCAGCGAAGCGATCAGGGCCCACGCGGTGAAGCCGGCTTTCAGTCTGCTCATTGCAATTCTCCTTGGTTGGTTGCGAGAGCAGCTACGGGGCGGAACTGCGAACAGTTTCACAGCCACTCCAACAAAAAGCGGCGATGCCGAATTTCCGCTGACATTTCATCGCCTTTAGCCGGTGATCGGCAGCCCCCGCGGTTGGCCGCGTCGTTCACAAGCCTTGCAATGGCGCGAATGACCGGTATCCTCCGCTCACCAATTCGCGGCCTGTGTCGCTCCGCAATCGGAGCCTTGTCCCATCGGGACGTTCTCGCAGCCGCAAACGGCCCGCGCAGCAATCGCGAAGACTCCCCGCTGCGCGTGTCAGTGCCGCCCCCGCAGTTTCTTTTTGCGGGGATTGGCGGGCTCGACGCCCGTTGCGGTGCCCAGCAAAGAAGAACTTGCGAGCGCGATCCCATCGACGGATCGCGCACGCCCACTCGCACGATGGCCGGGTTCCGGCGATCGTTGCGCATCGTAAACCGCCGAACGGAGGCACCATGACCGAAGCAGCCCTGAACCAGCGCGACGCCGAACTGGA
>JBBDRH010000390.1:0-3030 GCA_040905645.1 Actinomycetota bacterium | reverse complement strand
CCGCCGCGCTGCGGACTCCGTGAAGTCCGTAGGCGTACTTGTCGGACTTCAGGGCGATGTCGTCGCCGAACCACTTCGCCTGCTCGTGGGCGTCGGTGTGGCAGCCGATGTTCACGAGCAGCGCGGTGTAGTAGACGGCAACCCGCGTCTGTTCATCTAGGCCCACGCTCTCCGCCAGGCGCAGGGCGATCAGGCACTGCCGAAGGACGTGCTCCATCGGCTGCCCGAAGCCGAGATCGATGCCGAGCGAGAGGGCGGCGACCACCTCGGCCAGTCGAACCCGCCCGTCCCATGAGTTCGTCACGTTAAAAGCGTACAACCCACCTGGCCGAGCGCCACAGTCAGCCAGGTGAGGAAAAGTTTGATCAGGGAGGCGCAGAACGGCGATCGCATCGACTTATGCTGCGGTCAGCATCCCAGCGCGTAGTTGAGAGCCCGGCAAACTCGGTCCATGGTCTGCTCGTTCACGGTTCCGACATACGAGGTGAGCGACGATCGAGCCACCGTGTGCACCTCGTCGCAGTTGATGACCGACGGCTGCTTCAGGCCTACCTCTGCGAAGTCGAAGGGGATCAGGCGAGCGGCAAGTTGGTCCTCCGAATATCGAGAGCCCTTGCGATTGCCCGATCCAGCTCGCCGATTCGGATCTCGTCGAGGACACCAATGCGGGCGGTATCAATATTCGCCTTGTGAAGAGTGACCAACGAGTCGCAGACGCCTTCGCTGGGCTCACGAAGACCCTCGTCGGGCCCGAGGGCGATACGAGTTGGGATTGCTCGAATCGATGTGGTTATTGGTGCACAGGTGACCGCGTTCAGCACGGGAATGATCTCGCTGGCCGTGACTATCAGTACCGGACGCCGGCCGAAACCCCCGCCGGCATCGGCATACCGGATCTCACCCCGCTGCATTACTCAGGCCAGATGGACTGAAGCGATTCCTTCGACACGGTGAAGTCTTCCTGGGGGAGTGCCCGGTAAGAGTCGACCACCTGCTTCAACTCCTTCCGGCGGCGGCCTTCAGCCAAAACCGCTTCGACGGCCGCTCTGACAAAAGCGGCTCGAGACATGTGACTCTCTCGCGCCGCTACGTCCAGCTCGGAAAGTGAGTCGGGTTCCATCTGCACGATGATTCGCTCCATGATGCCATCGATGATATCAGTCCCACATCGATCGGCGGAACCGGTCTGTATAACCATTCTTCTGCAATGACCCAACCCGTTCTGCCCGGCCGCTCCCGGTTAACAGCCCCACGCCCAGAGATATCCAACTAGTGACTTGTGAGTACCAGTTGTCTTGACCTCGGGTCCACGGGCGGCCCGTTGGGGCCGTGAAAGTACCACTCGCCCCTCGTCCGACCCAGCACATAACCGAAGTAGGTCTTGAGGTAGTGGTGCCACTGGCATAGACGGCCCAGATTGTGCAGGGAGGTGGGCCCCCTCCGCTCCACCGGAATTATGTGGTCGAACTCCAGGCCTTCTGTTTCGCAGCAGCCTGGCACCACGCACACCGGATCACGTTCGATCAAAGCGGTCTTCAAGCGGTCGGGAATCGAGCGACCGAGGTGAGATACCGCTCGAATGTCTTCGCCGTCCATCAACACTGCTTTTATGAAGGCGTCGGCTGCAAAGGCCTGAGCAGCCGCCACGGGAATCGGGCCCACCCCGGGCACTTCACAGATCTCACCCGGGTTGGTCTGTCCCCGTACCAAGGCGGCGTAGTCCACTCGCACGTGCACCACCGCCTCGGGTCCGGTTCTTAGCGGATCGCCTGATGAGCAGCTCGATCTTTTGGCCATGGCGACCAGTGCGTCGGCAGCGTAGGCGGCATCGGGCTCCTTGTTCGGATTCCGCAGGGCCGCCCGCTGCTTGAAGGGCTCGAGCGCCGCCCAGATCACGGCTCCGGCCTCGGGAGTGAACCGGCCGTCGAGCGGGAAGGCCCCCTCGACGTCGGTCCAGTGTCTCAGCTGGCGGTGCCGGTGAAGGTACTCGTGACGCTCCAGCTCCGAACGGGCGGTTGCCCGGACGCGAGCGCATCGCCGCCGGAGCTCGACGAGCTGCTCCAGCTCCGCCGCCAGCAGAAGCTCCGCCTCCGACTGCTTGTCGAGAGCCGCCGCGGAGGCGATCTCCTCAACCTGAGGCTCGGACAGCTTTCCCTTCCGGTAGGCGGCCTCGGTAGCGGGAAGGTTCTGGAGGAGATCCGCAGTATCGAGCACGGCAGCGGCCCGGCCCACCGTGGTGCCCGCCACGCTGGCCACAAGGTGCGCGGGGGAGCGCTCGCAGGTATCGATCCAGGCATTCGAGCCGGCTACCCGGCGGGAGCACAAAGCCTTCCCGGCCGCCCCCAGGCGTTCGATGCGACAGAAGCACTCAAACATCTGAAGAGAAGCCTCCCGGCCCAAGCGTTCCGGGTCCAGCTGGTCAAGAGCACGCTCGAGCAGCCGCAACACATTCTTTACTAAAGCGAACATGTGTTCGATCATAACAACGACGGGTGACAAGAAATCGCCGTTGGGGAAGAAAATCGACAAAAATACGTAGCGTACGTACCGCTTTTCAGTATTTCCCCCGATGTTTGAGCAAACCCCAATTCTTAGGCTCCTTCCAGACGCATCGAACAGCGATGCCGAGTGTGGGAGGCTGAAATGTCCAAAGTAATTCGGGTTCTCAAGTCGATTGGAGGCTTCATTTGGAGGAGTCTGGAAAACTCACCGACCGTGTGGATGTGGATGGGTCCTATGCCCTACCAGTTTCGAGACGAGCCGGACGTCCGGTGAGCGCGCCGCTCCTCGAGGATCTCCGGCTTCCCACGATCGACTACGGCAGCGCCGAGATCCGGCTTGACCCGTGCCCCAAAAGGGTGCGTGCACTTGTCGATGGCTGTGTAGTGATCGACAGCGCCCGGGTTCTGTTGATGCGTGAACCTCAGCACCTGCCGGTGTACTACTTCCCTCAGCAGGATGTGAGGATGGATCTGCTCACCCCTGTCGAGTCGCCGGACGAGCCCGGGGCCAAGGGAAGAGCTACCTTGT
>JBBDRH010000389.1:0-3041 GCA_040905645.1 Actinomycetota bacterium | reverse complement strand
GTCCTCGTGAAGCGAACAGTTTGCGGTGCCGAGAAGGCCCCGGCTCAGTCTGAGTAGCGGGCTTGCTGCACCAAGAAAACCCGAGCTTGGGCCGGCCTCAACCACCGCACAGAATTCTCATCCATCGCGGCGGCCAAAGGCCATGGAGGTTCGAGTAGAAAAGGAAGCCGGGAATTGACGGGAGGCACCTTCCTTTGCGGGCGTTGCAGCAGTTCCTTCCTGAGCCGCCAGACGAAGGAAGCCTTCATCTGGAAGGGCAGGAAGCGGGAGCGTTACTAATTGTGCCCGTACTGCCAGGATCACGTGATGGCCGAGCGAAGGTCCAGCGATAGTGGGACAGAAAAAAAAGGCGGCCATCCAGTAGACGGCAGCCATCGGGTGAAGGAACGGATTCGAGACCTGACGCAGGTCACTGCAACTGCTTGGCCGCCTCTGCCATGAGATTGCCGAAGGCGCGGGCACCGGTCGGAAAAGCGTGAATTGTGTCGGCAAGCACGGCCACGGGAGCAGACAGCCTCATTGCCAATACTGCCTCGTGAATGAGCTCTCCCGCCGCCGGACAAGCTGCGAAAGCGCCGGCAAGGACTCCTCGCTCCCGGTCGATCACTGCCGTCAGATGACCTCGCGTCCCTTCGAGGATCGCGTCGGCGGAGCGGCGAATCGGCTCGATGGTCTGGCCACGCGATGTCGCCGCGAAGTCCTGGGTCACCTCGAACGCGTCGACACCGGCCGCTTGGGCCTCCTGCAGACTCAGTCCGACTGCAGCGGTCTCGGGATAAGTCAGAGTGGTTCGTGGGATGGAGCTCAGGTCGGCGCGAGCGGGCAGGCCCAAAGCCGCCCCGGCGGCCACCCGGCCCTGGTAATCGGCGAGGTGGGTGAACTGTAATCCGCCTGCGGCATCTCCCGCGACATAAAGGCCCTCGCCGGCTTTCATCTGGTGGTCGAGGGTCGGCCGTCCTTCGCGGTCCAGAGCAACGCCCGCCGACTCGACGCCAAGCTCTCGCAGATCAGCGGGACGCCGGCCGGTAGCCACGATGAGCACTTCCCCTTCTACGATTGAACCGTCGGAGAGCTCGACTCTTCGTCCCAGCCCCCCTCGATTCACCCGAGTCGCTTTGACGCCGGCGCGAATCTCCACCCCTTCCTCGACAAGCTGTTGGCGGATGATCTCTGAGCTTCTCGGATGGTCGTTACTGAGGATTCGATCGGCCGACTGCACCAGCACCACCGCTACGCCAAACCGGACGTATATCTGTGCGAGCTCGACACCAACCGGCCCGGCTCCAAGGAGGACGACGCTTGCCGGGAGCTCCCGCGTAGAGGTCGCGTCGCGGTGGGTCCAAAATCCCGCCTCCATCAGGCCCTCTACCTTCGGAATGGAGGAAGTCGACCCGATAGCCACGATCAGGTTGCGAGCTTCAAGCTCTTGCCTTCGGGATCCGTTGAATTCCACGCCGACCCTGCCGGGAGCGGTTATGCGAGCCCGGCCCCGGATCACCTTAGTGCCCAGTCCTTCCAGCCATCGAACGTGATTGGCGTCGGATGGGTACTGGGTTCCTTCCCGGGTGATCATCCAGTCACGGCGAGCGGATGCCCGCTGCCAGGAGTACGCGCCATCTGTAGCCCGCCTGTGGGCCGAATCGAGCAGGACCTTGGACGGCATGCAGGCCCAGAATGCGCATTCTCCGCCGATCAAATCTCGCTCTATGACGGCGACATTGGCCCCTAGTTCTGCCCCGAGTGTGGCGGCTGCCTCCCCGGCAGCTCCCGCGCCGATAACAATCAGGTCGTATGCCATATCGCTCTAGCCGTCCTTTCGCGGTCGGCGAAGCTTGGAGGGTTCCATTGTCGGGGAAGACGGATCGGGTTGGCGAAATGTTGGACTAGTAATCGTTCCCCTGCTCCTCCAGACTGCGGGCGAAACGCCGGAGACGATCCAAGCCGCCGGCATCGACCGTCGGAGCAAGCCGCCGGAGGCTGGCCTTGAGCTCGGTGATCGTCTCGGCCCTCATGCCGCAACGGCGACAGACCTCCAGGTGGGAGGCAATCCTGCGGGCGGCACGCTGATCCGGGATCTCTCGATCCAGGTAGGCGTCCAGATTGCGAAGGACCTCGATGCAGCTCGCCATATCGCCGGTCGAACGCACCATCCGCATAAGAGCCTTCATCATTTCCCCTTCCGGGTGTAACCACCGTTGAATAGCTGCTTCCTCATCTTTGCTCTGGCCCGGTGCAACCTGCTCATCACGGTGCCGACCGGAATCGACAGGACGGTAGCAGCCTCCTGATAACCGAGTCCATTGATATCGACCAACTCCACCACCCGACGAGAGCTCTCCGGCAGCGCATAAAATGCCTCCGCCACCGCCCCATCGAATTTGCTGTCCACAACCAGGCTCTCGGGATCGTCCGAGCCATCGGATGTCGCCGCCAACTGGCGGTGAGCGGCGTCCTGGTCGGCCAAAAGGGTCGGCCGCTGGCGACGATTCCGGTTGATGTGCGCATGCCGCAAGATCGTGAGCAACCAGGCCCTGGGATACCGGCCGTCGAACCGGTCAATGCTGCGGTAAGCCCGCAGCATTGTGTCCTGCACCAGATCCTCGGCATCGGCGTGGTTGCGAGTGAGCGCAAGTGCCACCCGCAACAGAACATCGAGCTGTGGCAGCACGTACTGCTCGAGTGCCGCAGCCCGATCTCGCTCTTGATTGATGGTCATCTCACCTCGGGACACGTGCTGGAAACCCGCTAAGCAAGCTTGCTATTCCGCTCTAGCTTCGGCCTCTGTGATTGCCCATGCGGCGTTGATCAGACCAATATGGGTGATGGCTTGAGGGAAGTTTCCCAACAGCTCCCCGGATTCCGGCTCGATTTGCTCAGCCAGTACTCTTCAATGCCCTATCCCATAGCTCAGTGGAAAGCTCGACCACCCTCTTCCCGGACGCATCGACTCCGGCGTTATTGAGGAGGATGTCGACAGGTGATCTGGTCACCTTTCGAGATCCTCCCTCAACACCATTCCCAGGACCATCCCGTCCGAGGTG
>JBBDRH010000388.1:0-18518 GCA_040905645.1 Actinomycetota bacterium | reverse complement strand
CCCGACCGGTAGCTGCCACGAAAATAAGTATAAGGGCGGCGATTTCCGGATGCCCGTTTACGGGTAACCTTTGTTCGTGTTACCTGCCTTCGCTGATCGGTCCGTATGAGCGATAACGGCTACTCTCTCGCAGAGATATTGAAAGGCCGCTCGCTGGTAATAGCCTCCAATCGAGGCCCCGTCAAGTACGTCGAGGACGAGACCGGCGGGCTGGTCGCCAGCAGGGGGGCGGGAGGACTGGTCACCGCCCTCTCCGAGGTCATGAAGCATGCCTCCGGCCTTTGGGTGGCTGCCGCGCTGACTGCGGGCGACCGCAAGATGGTCGCGCAGAACCCTGACGGCCACATGCAGGCCGGGCTCGACGACCAGGATCTGAGGATCCGCTACCTCTCCTTCGACCGACAGACCTTCGACCGCTACTACAACCGGATCTCCAACTCGGTGTTCTGGTTCCTCAATCACAGCATGTGGAACCTGCCGATGCATCCTCGCTTCAACGAACAAACCCCCGGGGACTGGGAAAGTTATCGGGAGGTCAACCGTATCTTTGCCGATGCGCTCGCCAAGGAGATCTCCGGAACCGAGGAGACCTCCCCGGTGATGCTCCACGACTACCACCTAACCCTGGTTGCCGGCTACTTGAGGGAGCTGGACCCCGCGGCGTTCATCTACCACTTCACGCACACCCCCTGGGCACAACCCGACACGATGAGGGTGCTTCCCGGGCTGATGGCGCATGAAGTCCTCGAGGGCATGCTTGCCAACGATCTCCTGGGCTTTCAGGCGAGGCGCTGGTCGCAAAACTTCATGTGGTGCTGCGAGCAGATCCTGGGCGCCAAAGTGGACATCGACAAGGGGATGGTGACCCATGAGGGAGTCAGCACCGTCGTGCGCGACTACCCGATATCCATCGATGTCCCCGCGGTCCGTAAGCTCGCCCACTCCGAGGCCGCCCAGCCCCATCTGGTGTGGCTTGAGCGAATTCTCCAGGGCAGAAAGCTGATCCTTCGCATCGACCGGCTGGAGCTCTCCAAGAACGTAGTGCGGGGGTTCTGGGCTTACGAGAAGATGCTTCGGGAACACCCCTCGCTTCAGGGCAAGGTGGTTCATGTGGCGCTGCTCTACCCCTCCCGCAGAGCCATCCCGGAGTATCGACAGTACGAGGCAGCGGTTTTCGAGGTGCACGACCGCATCAACGACGAGCTCGGGACCGACGATTGGCAGCCGATCGTCCTGCTCAACGATGACAACTACGTCAGAGCGCTGGCATGCAGCCGAAGATACGACGTCCTCATGGTCAACCCGATAGTCGACGGGATGAACCTGGTGGCCAAAGAGGGACCGGCGGTGAACGAGACCGACGGAGTAATTGTTCTTTCGCGTAACGCGGGAGCGTGGTACGAGCTGGAGTTCGGCGTTTTAGGGATCAACCCGTACGACCTGCATGAGATGTCCGAGGCGCTCTACACGGGACTGACGATGAACGCCGAGGAGAAGCGAATTCGCTCGATGTTCAACAAGGAGGTCATCGAGCGCAACACCCCGAGTAAATGGGTGTGGCGTCAGCTAAGAGATATCACCAGGCTGCACGAGTCGAATTAGCTGCCTACAGCAGGTGCTGCAGGGTAGCGACCAGCTCCGCCGGCGATGCCACCTGCACATCTGCCTGCTCCGCCAGGCCCTCAGGCTCCTCAGCCGACCGCATCCCCACTCGAACCACCACCCCGCGTATCAGCTGGGAAGCTCTTCGCATCATCTCGACGTCGGCGGCGTCGTCGCCGGCCACCAGCACATTCTTCACCCCCGCCTCGAGCGCCAGCCGCTGAAAGGTCTCCGCCTTTGACACCATCTCCGGACGCAGCTCGATAACCTTGCGGCCGATGCCGCTGCGAAACCCTTCGGCAACTGCTGCCCTCCGGGCCCACTCCATGAGCGAGTCCGGCGGCTCCTCTAAGCCGGTTCCCCGGAAGTGAACCGACACCGCCAGGTCCTTCAGCTCCACCTCGCATCCCACCAGCCGCTGCGCATCGATCAAGTCCTGAGCGCCGGCTGCGAGCGCGTTTGCCCTCTGCCTCCATCGCGGCGCCAGGGGAGACTGCTCGAGCCCAGACGCGGTCATCTCCTCCGCACCGTAGAGCCCGAAGTATCGAGGGCCCGCCGCACCCACCCGCATTCTCAGATCCTTAGCGCCCCGTCCTGAGATGAAGGCCACTATCGCGTAACGCCGCGCAAGATCCTCCAACAGCTCCCTGGCGCCGGCGACTATTGCGGCAGCATCGGGATCGGGAACCACGGGTGAGAGGGTGCCGTCGAAATCCAGGAAGACCCCCGTGTGGTGGGGATCGGCGCGCAGTGGTTCGAGCTGCTGCATCTGCTAACGATATAGGCCTTCGAAATCCGATCCTTTAGACTGTGCGGCTATGAAGACCCGAGCAGCTGTTATGGCGCTGACGATGGCGCTCGCTCTGGGCAGCTGCTCCAACGGAGAGGTGGACCTCTCCTACCGCTTCGACGAGAACGAGCGGGGCGTGAAGTATCTGTGGACCATCGACTCCACCACCCAGATCGACTCGAGCACCGACCACAGCTCAAGCACCCTGCAGATGGTGGTGGAGATCCTGGAGCAGGTGGAGCGGGAGAGCACAGGCGCAGATCCGGTTCTTACCGTGACCCTCACACCGAGGAGCCTCAGACAAGGGGGCGTCGGCGCCCAGACCCCCGGTAAGGCGGTGGTGAAGTACCAGCTGGACAAGAGCGGCCACATCACCGAGCCGATCAGCAGCGATCTGGCGGCGCAAGCCGCCTCGGCCCTGGAGCTGGGAACGATCCTTTCTCAGAGCCGGGTGGCCCTCCCATCCGAGGCGGTGGGCATCGGGGAAGAGTGGGATGCCCCGCTGAAGCTGGACGGAGACACCGGAACCATCAACCTCACCGGCACCGGACGCCTGCTGGGGTTTGAGCTCAGCGGCAGGCGAAAGCTCGCTCGGATCGGCACGGAGCGCTCCGGCGACATCACCGCCATCGAACAGCTGGCCGGAGTCCTGGTGCAGTTGAGAGGGAAGACAACAAGCAGCGCCACGTCGAGCCTCGACGTCGACAGCGGGACGCTGTACTCCTCGATCTCCCGTTTTTCATCCGACTTCGACATGGCGTTGGAGGAGACCGGGAAGCTGGCGGGGACCATGAAGGTCGACCTCACCAGCAAGCTGGAGCTTCAGCCCGGGTAGTCCGAACCGATCACCACTGCCAGCGGGATGCTTTTGTCCAGGTTGGCGGGAGCCACGAGCACGTCGGTAGCGCCCACCAAGGCGGCAACGTCACGCGCCAGCTGCTCGTTGCCGGGCTGATAAAATACCGTCGTCTTTTCGTAGGGCCTCGACGTGGCTCCCTCGGCCACCACCGCGTAGCCCGCTCCCTGGATCTGTTGTTTCGCCATCGCCGCCCGAATGCCGGAGCCCGCGCCGTCCAGGACCTGAATCCTTCCCGTCCCCGGCGGCGGCGGGGATGCGGGAGTAGCAACGGGGGAGGCACCCGGAGAGGCAGCCGGCAAGGTGGTAGTTGGAGCCGCAGGTGAGGCCCCCGGTGAGGGCGAGCTTCCGGTTCCGCCCTCCCCTCCAGTCTCCTCGGGAACCGGGCTGAAAGCGAGATCGGGGTCGGTGGGCAGCGGGGGGAGCGACTCGGCAGGGTCGGGGCTCGAGGGCTCGTCGTTGTTGCCCACCAGCCTCCAGACACCGAACCCCAGACCCGCGAGGACTGCTGCCACCACGATGTACTTGAATCCTGCGATAAAGACCGACCGCCAGAAACCCGGACTTTCTGGAAGAGAATGCTTTCCCATGGGACGAATGCGCGGTCTAGCCGTTTTCGGTCAGGTGGATACCAAGTCGGCGAGCCATGCGCTGGCGCTGACGAAATGCCCGGAGCCTCTGGAGCCGTTTGACCAGAATGGGGTCGTAGGCCAGGGCTTCCGGCATGTCGATAACGCCGTTCAGCAAGGAGTAGTAGCGAGTCGCAGAAAACCCGAAGAGTTCACGTATAGCTCGTTCCTTGGCGCCGGAGTACTTCCACCAGTTTCGTTCGAACTCTAGTATCTTCTGCTCTCGTTCGCCGAACGAAGGCGAGGGGGCGCCATTCAAATCGCAGCGTGAATGACAGCGGTGTAATTCATTTCCTCACCTTACGAAAACGGCGAGCCCGAAGCAAGGACCGGACTGCAGTGGCAGTACAATCGGGTCGTTGAACAGGCTGGTGTGGCGCAATCCGGTAGCGCAACCGACTTGTAATCGGTAGGTTCCCAGTTCGAATCTGGGCACCAGCTCCACAGTGTGGCTCCGCCATTGGCCGGTAGCGCAACCGACTTGTAATCGGTAGGTTTCCCAGTTCGAATCTGGGCACCAGCTCCACAGTGTGGCTCCGCCAGTTCGAATCTGGGCACAGCTCCACAGTGTGGCTCCGCCATCGACCGGGTTCTACCACGCGAACCAGCGGGTCGCACACACCTTCCCTCGAGCTGCCTTTAGTTTTGCCGGCTTGATCGAGGGGTAAGAACCGTTCGACATCAGGGTCTGATTGAGCATGCGCTCAAGAACGGGAGACAGTGTATGGAAGCCACGGTTAAGGTCGACGCGGATGAGCTCAAGTCCTATCTGAACGATCATCAGGCCGGCTCGATTGCCGGATTGGAGCTCGCAAAAAACCTCGCCAAGGAGCACCCCGGCGACGAATTCCTCGTGAAGCTTGCCAAAGACATCGAGGCGGATCAGGACACACTCGAGCGTCTGATGGAGAAGTACGGGGCGACGGGCAACACCGTCAAGCAGGCGGGTGCCCTACTGGTGGAGAAGGTCGGCACCGCTCTCGGCGAGGCCGGGGACGAGCTCAGCTTCCTCAGGAAGCTCGAAACTCTCACGATGGGCGTCCACGGCAAGCTCTGTCTCTGGGAGTCCCTGAACGAGATCGCGGAAACCGACAAGATCCTCGGGGGCTACAACTTCGACCGCTTGATGAGCGGCGCCCAGTCCCAGCTCGATGGACTCGAAGGAGTGCGCGTCAAGGCTGCCCGCAGGGCCCTGTTGGGCTAACCCGGACCGCGACCCGGTGGGGTGGAGCAGTCCGCCCTACCGCCATTAGGGAATTCGGAAGTCGGCGGTCCCCTCGGGCAATTGGACAGCCTCGGCGGTCAAGACCTGACCGTTCGCGTCTTTCGACAACACCAACAGCCACCCCGGCGCCCTGCCGTTCGGCCCTTCCGGCACGCCCAGGGCTATTCGTCCCCCGGTAGAGGACGCCGATGCCTGCGAGCCCCGGTATCCGACGGTTTTGACTTCGGTTGACGACGCGCCCTCCGGGGGAGAAGCCTCCGCGGTGACCTGCCTTCCCGATACGAGCAGGCTCAAGCCACCTCGTTCCGGAACCGCATCGACGCCAATCACGGTCCAGGTGCCCGGCATCAGCTCGTTGACCACCACTCGGACCCGCTGCGTTGGCGAGCGCCTCACCTCGAAGATCATCCGGCTGCCGGTGCCCGCTTCCGCGCTCGCCACCTCGGCCCCCGGCCAGCTCAGAACCGCACGGGGAAACTGAAGGGCCGTGCCCCTCGCATCGCGGCGCCAGGGCCCGTCCTGTGCGAGCCCCTCAGTGCCCGCACAGATCCCTGAGATCTCGCCCTCCGGCCAAACGGGGACAAGGTCGGGGCTCTCGGTGCAGATGGCCGTCACGGGCCTGCTCGGCTCGTCCAAAGCCTCCCGGGAGGTATCCGAGGGCTGCTCCACCTCGGCAGCTTGCCGGTCGGCAAGGACATGGCACGCGGTGCACATCAATCGGCCGAAATCGATCCTTGGGCTGCCCCCAAAGGAGGAGGCGAAGGCGAACCCGGCGTAGATCCATCCGACCGCCAGAAGGAACCCCAGCACTGTGAACGCAACCCCGGCGCCGGCGAGCTGCCTGGTCTTCGACCTCCTGGCCGCCTTGCGGACCTCGCCGATCCCGAGAGCGACTGCTCCGATGCCTGCCGGGATCGCCAGGCCCAGAATTCCCACGGGCGACGCCGAAGCGAGAAATGCGAGGAGCCCCAACCCCAGAGCGTAGAGCGAGCGCTGGCTTGCAACGGAGGCGGGGTCGATCACCCTAACTCTTGCGCCAGCGGGTGCCCTGAGGCCCGTCCTCCAGGATTATGCCCATGCCGGCCAGCTTGTCCCTGATCGCGTCGGCCCCGGCAAAGTCGCGCGCCTTGCGGGCGGCGTTGCGTTCCTCGATGAGCGCCTCGATCTCCTCAGAGCTGACCGCCCCTGACTTCTTGACGGACCCGATGAGCACCCCCGTCATCTCGTCCAGGGCCGCCACCAGACCGGGAAGGCGGCCTAGCTGCTCCGCATCTCCTTCGGAGAGCACGGTGTTCCCCGTCCGGATGAGATCGCGTATCACTCCCAGAGCGACGGGAGTGTTGAAGTCATCGTCCATAGCCTCCCTGAACCGCTCGAGAAAGCGCCGGCCCTCGTCCGAGACCTCCCCCGCCTCCCCCGCGTCGCGCCTGAAGGCCTCGATCCGCTCCGCAACCCGGTGAGCCTGGTTCAGGGATGCGTCGCTGAAGTCCACCTCGCTGCGGTAGTTGCCGGCTATCGACATCAGCCGGAGCACCTCGGCCCCCTCGGAAGCGATCAGATCCTTGGCCAGCACCAGGTTGCCGAGCGACTTCGACATCTTCTCGGCCCCCATGTTGACCATGCCGTTGTGAAGCCAGTAACGGACGAAGGGCTCGCTACCGGTGGCCGCCTCCGCTTGAGCGATCTCGTTCTCGTGGTGGGGGAAGATCAGGTCCGTCCCTCCCCCGTGGATGTCGAAACCCATGCCCAGGTAGCGGGCGGACATGGCCGAGCACTCGATGTGCCAGCCGGGACGGCCGGGACCCCACGGGCTCTCCCAGGACGGCTCACCGGGTTTGGAGGCCTTCCACAGCGCAAAATCGAGCGGTTGGCGCTTGTTCGGGTCGGGCTCGACTCGCTCCCCGGCCCGGACTCCCTCCAGCGTCCGACCGGAGAGCTTGCCGTAGCCTGGGAAGCTCTCCACCGTGAACCAGACACTGCCGCCGGACTCGTAGCCGAAGCCGCGCTCGACGATGCCCTCGATCATCTTGATCATGTCGGAGATGTGCTCCGTGGCCCTGACCGAGTGGTCCGGCTCTTCGATCCCCAGGTCGGCGGCAACCGCGTCAAAAGCGTCTGAATATTTCCGGGCCACCTCCTCGGCGGAGATGCCTTCCTCATTTGCCTGGGCGATGATCTTGTCGTCGACATCGGTGTAGTTGCGCACGAAGGTGACCTCGAACCCACTCCACTCGAGATAGCGACGGATCACATCGAAGACCACCATTGCCCGGGCGTTGCCCACATGGATGTGGCCGTAGACCGTCGGGCCGCAGACGTATATTCCGACTTTGCCCTCCTCCCGCGGGACGAAGGCTTCTTTGGTCCGGCCGAGGGTGTTCGTTACTGCAAGTGCCATGCCTAAAAGCTAGCAGCTATCCGCGGTCGACCAGCGCCACCGCCATCCCGGCTGCCCCTTCCGAACGCCCGGTGAACCCGAGCCAGTCGGAGGTGGTCGCCTTCACGCTGATCCGAGAGGGGTCGATGCTGAGCGCCTCGGCAATCCGCTCCACCATCTGCCGGCGGTGGGGGCCCACACGTACTCGTTGGATGACGACTACGACGTCGATGTTGACGATGTTGAACCCGGCATCGGCCAGAAGCACCGCGGTGCGGGCGAGGATCTGAAGGCTGGATGCCCCCTCCGCTACCGCCTCGGCCGGAAAGTGCTCTCCGAGGTCGCCCAAGCCTGCTGCACCGAGCAGAGCGTCGGCGACCGCGTGGCAAACCACGTCGGCGTCCGACCAGCCCGCCAGGCCGCCATGATCTTGAATCGTCACCCCGCCGAGCACCAGAGGACGGCTGTCGTCGAATGCGTGGACGTCGTACCCCATCCCGACCCTCACAACTGCCCCGCCCATCGAGCGCGCAGGTAGGTCTCCGCCAGGCGGAGGCCGGATGGCCTGGTCACCTTGACGTTCAGATGGTCTCCCTGAACCACCTTCACCCGGTATCCCGCGCGGGTAAGCATCTGCGAGCAGTCCGGCGAGTCCTCGCCGGCGGCAAGGGCTTTGTCGAGCGCGGCCTCCAGCGGTTGTCGGCGCAGGAGCTGGGGGGTCTGGACCCTCCAAACCGCAGCTCTGTCCACCTCCGACTCGAGCCAGCCGTCCGCAGAGACCTTCTTGATCGCGTCCTCCAGCGGAATGCCCGGGATCACCCCATCGCATGCGGGCTCCAGCCCGGAGATCAGTCTTTCCAGCAGTCCGGCGTCGATGAGCGGGCGGGCCGCATCGTGGACCATCACCAGCTCGGCTTGAGGGGGCAATGCGGCCAGAGCATTTGCGACCGATCCCTGGCGGCTCGCCCCGCCCTGAACCTCGGCGAACAGCTTCGGGTAGAGCTCCCGAGGCCAGTCAAAGGAGGGGTCGGGCACGACAAATATCACCGAAGTGATGGCCGGACAGATCTCGAAAGCATCCAGGGAGTGGCAGAACATCGGCCGGTCGACGAGTTGAAGGAACTGTTTGGGGGTTTCGCCGCCCAGCCGCTCACTTTTTCCGCCCGCGAGTAGCACTGCGACTACTTGGGGAAAGGGAGACATTGGGGGAACGATGAGCCCTGTGCTCGGGCCCGATCACCGGGCCCGAGCGGGCTGGTGATTAGCCGGCGAGAACCTTATCGAGCATAGAGCCCGCTTCGATTTCGTCGACGTTGGCTGCAAAAGTAACCTCGGAGATTAGGATCTGGCGGGCCTTCGTGAGCATCCGCTTTTCGCCTGCCGAAAGGCCCTTGTCGGCTTCGCGACGGGCCAGGTTACGAACTACCTCTGCTACCTGGTAGATGTCACCGGAGCGAAGCTTCTCGACGTGGGTCTTGAAGCGGCGGCTCCAGTTGGTGGGCATACGGCATTCTTTGGACCGCAGAACCTTGAAAACCTTCTCCAACTCGTCCTGTGCGATTACGTCCCGGATACCTACGCCGTCGGTGTTATCGGTCGGGACCATGAGGGTGAGGTCCCCGTACGCCAGGCGGAGAATGTAGTACTGCTTCTTCTCCCCCTGGAACTCCTTCTCTTCCATGCTCTTGATAATGGCTGCACCGTGGTGCGGATAAACGACCTTGTCACCAATTTGAAATGTGGTGGCTGAGGGCAAACGGTCCTCCTTCTTTATGAATTGAAGGTCCCCGCAGGACCAACGAGATGCTGCAAAAACCCCGAAATGCGAAATTTGAGCGCGCTTCGGGCATGTCCATGGTAACAGGCGGAGTATGGGCACCGCAATGAACACAGTGCACCCAGAGTGTCCCAGCCTACTTCAATAACTCGATCGCCTGGCGGAGATTTCCCACCCTCACCACACTTTTAACCAAATTTTCAGCCTCCGCAGCCTGAGCGTAACCTCCAAAATAGGGAGTCAGGACCGTGGTGAATCCCAAACGTACGAGCTCGTTGATCCTTGCCTCCAAGCCGGCGACCGCTCTCACGTCCCCGGCGAGGCCGACCTCCCCCACCGCACACAGCCCGGGAGGAAGAGGCTTATGCAGCCGGGAGCTGGCCAGTGCCAGGGCCAGGGCAAGATCGATTCCGGGTTCCGCCGCTCTCATCCCGCCGGCCACCGACGCATAGACGTCGAACTCGGAGAGCCTCACTCCCGCCCGCTGCTCCAGGACCGCCAGCGCAAGCCCGAGGCGCGCCGGCTCGACTCCCTGAGCCACGCGCCGGGTCACCGGCGCCTTGTTCGGCACGATCAGGGTCTGGATCTCCAGGGCCACCGGCCGGCGGCCCTCCAGCACACACCCGACCGCAGACCCGGCCACCGAGGTGTTTCGTTCGCTCAGGAAAAGGCGCGAGGCGTCCGGGACCTCCACCAGGCCGCCGCTGCCCATCTGGAACACACCGATCTCGGCGGTGGGGCCGAACCGGTTCTTCACCCCGCGGACCGTCCTCAGCACATGCCCCTGGTCCCCCTCGAAGGTGATCACCGCATCGACCAGATGCTCCAGCGCGCGGGGCCCGGCGATGGAACCGTCCTTGCAGATGTGGCCCACCAGAACCACCACCGAGCCCGAGGTTCGAGCGACCCGGGTGAGGGCGGCGGCGCAGTTGCGCACCTGCGCAACACTGCCCGGGTCTCCGGACGACTCGGGGTCCCGCATGGTCTGGATCGAGTCGACGAGCACCACCTCCGATTGAGGCACCAGCTCCAGGACGCTTCCGAGCTCGGTGACGGGCGTGAGCTTTGTGGTCAGCCGGGCCCCCAGGCGCTTGGCCCGCGCCGCCACCTGATCGGGGGACTCCTCACCGCAAACCAGCAGAACGCGGTGTCCCATTCGTTCCACCCCGGCGGCGACCTGGAGGAGCAGGGTGGACTTGCCCACGCCCGGCTCTCCCGCCAACAGCACCACCGATCCAGGCACCAGGCCCCCGCCGAGCACCCGGTCCAGCTCCTGCATGCCGGTGCTCAGCCGTTCGGTGGTGGCGGCGATCAGCTCACCGATTGGGATTACGGAGGCCTCACCGGCCTCCGCGCTCTCGACGAACGACTCCCAGGCCGCGCATCCGGGACAGCGGCCGAGCCACTGGAGCGATTTGTGCCCGCATTTCGCACAGACAAGTGCATCTTTGCCCATACGACGACAGTAGCCGCCGGGGGTGACAGTTTTCGTTACCTGCAGCCGAGCGGCCGGTCGTCGCCCAGCAGACGCTCTCGTTGACGTTCATCGAGTGAGCCGGCGGCGACCCGGCACGCCGATTGCGGGACCAGAACGTCGATCCTAACCACCGCTCCGGACTGGCTCGCCGCCCACAACAATCCCTCCTCCCCGGTCGCCAGATGCCAGATCGGCGAACCGGCATTTACCAGCGGGGGTCCCAGTGCTCTTCCCGAACCCGCGTCCCACAGACGCACCTCGCCGGTCCGAGAGGAGGCGGCGAGGGTGCGGTCATCCAGGAACACCACGTCCAGTGCGCCGCCGGGGTGCGGCGTCAGGTCCCGCACCTTTTCCGGATCATCGCCGCTCAGCGACCATACCGAGACGGCCTCGTCGTCGGTCGCCAGCGCCATCGTCGTGCCGTCGGGGCTCAGGGCGACGGCCCAGACGGTGTTGTCGTCGACGGCTACAGGTGTACCTAAAGGCCGGCCGCCCTCGTCCCAGAGAGCCACCCGCCCCGAGGCCGTCGAGGCGGCGATCAGCCTGCCGTCCACTTCGACATCGGTGAGGGGCCCCGGCAGCTTGCCGAGCGTCGAGACCGGTGAAAGATCGGCGTCCCAGAGCCTCACCACGCCGTCCGCACCGGCGCTGGCGAGGCGCTCGCCCTCGCTGGACCAATCGAGGCTCACCACCGCCCCCTCGTGGGCGTTGGGGACCTCGTGCACCAGTTGGTTGGCCCGCCAATCCCACTCGCGCAGCGTCCCCCGCTGGTCTCCGGCGATCAGCCTGCCGTCCGCCGCAAATGAGAGCGCAAAGATGCGACCCGACGATCCGCTCAGCCGCGCCGCCACCTCGCCCGACCCGGCGTCCAAGACCAGCACCTCTCCGTTGCCGGTTCCGACCGCGAGGTTGCGACCCTGGGTCTCGACCGCGTAGAGGTCTTCCTCCAGCACCGTGAGATTCGCGAACGGTCCCGGACGCTCGTGCAGATCCCAAACCCGGATGGTTTGATCGGCCCCCAGCGTGACCAGCCGCTCCTTCGACCGGGCCACATCCGTTACGGGGCCGGAGTGGCCGGCTCCCGTCACGTCCGTCACGCGCTGCTCGCCGGGTGACCAGGAGTAGAGGCGGCCGTCGGGCCCTCCCAGGATCAGGTTGCTCTCCGGCCCGAAGGTGGCTCCCGCCAGTCCCTCCGGCGCGTTCTCCGGCCCGTCGTGGGGAGCGCCCGGCTGCCTTGCTCCGCCGGCCAGGTCCCAGAGCCTGGACCTGCCGTCGCTGGAGACGGTGAGAAACCGGGAGCTGTCGGGGCTCACGGCCAGCTCCCAGACATCGCTGGTGTGAGCCTGAACGGGCGGAAACTTCAGCTGCCGCGAGTCCACCGACCACACCTGAACCACGCCGGCGCCGTCCCCCGCCAGGACACTCTCTCCGTCTGGTGAAAATGCAACGCTGGTGAATCCGCCGGTGTTGCGCCCCGCGGGCTCCGCGGCCTCACCCGTCCGGGCATCGACCAGCCACACCTCCCCCGCTTCCGTCGCAGTCGCGATCGAGCCGCCGTCGGGGCTGACCGCCACCGACCAGAGGATCGAGCCGAGCCTCCTCAGCACTTCGGCCCGCCCGGGCTTCGGAAGGATCGGCCATCGCCAGAGGGTTCCATCGTCCCCGCCGGCCACGGCCCAGCTTCCATCGGGCGAGAACGCCACCTTTTGTATGCCCCCTTCGGGGCCGTCGGTGCGGGCAAGCTCTCGCCGCCGGTCCAGATCCCACAGAACGAGCCCTCCGTCGCGGTGGCCGGTGACCGCCAGGGATCCCTCCGGGTTCGCGGCGACCGTGATCGCATCTCCGACCGGGATGGGATCGCCCCAGGGAACGGGTCGGCCTCCCCCCAGCGACACCCGGGCACGCACCAGCGCCTCGCGTGCTTCTGCCAAAGGCGGGTCGATCCGCGCCAGCGCCTCCGTGGCCAGCACGGTTGCCAGAAATGGATCGGCCGCGCTCTGTTCCATCGAGGAGGCGGCAAGGTTCCTGACCAGCTGGTTGTTCGCGCGGCGCGCCTCGGTACGAGAGCGTCCGAATGCCACCAGAGCCACCACGGAGGTCAGCAAAGCGAGGGCGGCGAGTGCGCTCAGCGCGGTGAGGACGCGGCGGCGAACGCTGGCCCTTCGGTGAAGTTCACTCGACTTCGCTTCCTCCTCGGCATCCCGAGCCGCTTCTGCGGCTGCCAGGAAACTGCGCGACGGCTCCGGCGGCGGCTCTTCCAGAAGCCGGCGCCACTCCAGAGCAGACGCCAGCGGCGCCCCCCGGTACAGAAGGTCCGGGTCGCGACTGCGCCGATCCCACTCGTGGGCCGCAGATTCGATCCGCTCACGCGCCCGGATCTGATCCCTGCTTTCATCGAGCCAGACACCGAGCCTGCCCCAGGACCGGATTATCGCCTCGTGGCCGAGCTGAACACCGCGGTCATCGACGGTTACCAGACGAGCGGCGGCGAGAGCCGAAACAGACCCGGCTGTTGTCTCGTCGTCACCCAGCTCCGCCCATGTGGCCGTCCGCTTGGTATCGGGTGTCCCCTCACCGGGGTGCACCAGGCGGAGGAAGATCCGCCGGATTGCCTTTCGCTCATCGCTGCTGAAACCTCTCCAGAGCTCGTCGGCAGTACGGCTTATCGCGCCGGCCACTCCTCCCGCCGACTCGTATCCGGCGAGGGTGAGCGTCGAACCAGTCCGCCTGACCCACGTTTCGACGAGAGCGTGAGCCATCAGCGGCAGAGCACCCGCGTCATCGCCGGCCTCGTCGAGGA
Organism: Actinomycetota bacterium; assembly: GCA_040905645.1. GTDB lineage: Bacteria > Actinomycetota > CADDZG01 > JAHWKV01 > JAHWKV01 > JBBDRH01. Next base: position 4,985 of record JBBDRH010000388.1, on the reverse strand, counting down.
TTCGGTCGGCCAGACCCTCCTCGAGCCGGAGGCCCACTCGCCGGGCCGGCCCCTCGATCGCCTCCCTCAGCTGGGCACGGCTCATCGGGCCGACCAGCAGCTGATTTTCGTTGATCATCGATGCCAGTCCCGGGTGAGCAGCGCACGCACCATAGAAGTCGGCCCGCAGGGCAAGCACCAGCGTGGATGGTTGTGCCAGGTTTTGGAGCCTGTCGAGGAACCGCTGGCGCTCGAGCGAGTCCGCGCAGAGGGTGAAGACCTCCTCGAACTGATCGATGGCTATCACCGCCCTGTTCGGCTCCTCCTCGAGCAATGCGTCGAACCTTTCGAGAGGGTGGGTTCCCGGCGAGAACAGGACCTGCCTCCAGTTCTGGCTGCCGGGAAGGCCGCCCCGGGCGAGCGCCGCCAGAAGGCCCGCCCGGAGAAGAGACGACTTGCCGCTGCCCGAGGGGCCCGCTATCACCAGAGTCGAGTGTCCCTGCAGGCGCGCTACCAGCTGGTCGACTAGCTGCGAGCGCCCGAAGAAAAGGGATGCGTCCTCCGCTTCGAACGCGGCCAGGCCTTTGTACGGGCAGGTGGCGCCATGCTCAGCCGCCCGCACCGTGGGGGTCGGCGTCTTGCTGCTGCCCAGCACCTCCAAAAGTGCAGAACCCCACTCCGTTATGGTGGCGAACCTGTCCTGACGCCGGAGCGCTATTCCCCGGCCCAGCACGGCGCGCCACATCTCGGGCGCTCCCATGAGCTGCAGCTCCAACTCCTCGGGGGTGGGAGGAGGGGCCCCGGTCACGAGCCGCCAGATCACGGCGGTGGCCGAATAGACGTCGGTCCGCTCGTCGATCAGCTCGCCAAGCTCGGTCTGCTCGGGGGCCTGGTAGAGGGGCGTGCCCCCAATCATCGTCGGACCGAAGGCCGTGGCGTCCAGGTCCTTCGCCAGGCCCAGGTCGCCGAGGATCAACCGCTCCCCTTCGGAGATCAGGTTTCCGCTCACACCTCGATTCTTGGAATCGAGGTAGAAAAACAGGTTTGAAGGCTTGACGTCACGGTGGATCACGCCGGCGGCATGGAGGGCTCCCAGGCCGGTGACCAAAGCGCTCACCACGAAGCGAACATCGGGCGCACCGGCGGGACCTGGCGCCTGCGCCAGCCGGTCCTCGAGGGTTCCCCCTGAAGCCAGGTCCATCACGAAGAACGGCAGGCCGTCCGGCGTCTCTCCCACATCGTGAACTGCTACGACCGCACTGCTGCGCACCCTGCGGAGCAGGCGCGCCTCCCGGATGAAGCGTTCGCGGATCTCCGGATCGGCCGCACGGCTGCGGTCCAGGATCTTGATGGCGACGTCGGCCGCCAGGGCTTCGTCGTGGGCGCGGACCACGACCGCGAACCCTCCCGCCCCGAGGAGGGAGCCGAGTTGATACCTGCCAACCTGCTCGGGCAGGTCGAATCGTGAAGGGGGAGAGCTCACCAACGAGCTCCAGGTTTATTTACAGAAGGCTGGCGACGTCCCGGCACTCGACCACCGCCGGATCGATCACGTTATGGTCCTTGTCCCCCGGGGTCACACAGATGTTCGTCGACTCGCCTCTTTGGGCGGCGGCCACCGCCCCGGTGGTCGTGAACGGGTTGTCCGCGGTCGGCTCCCACTCGCCCTGCATGACGCCGTGCCTGGACTCGGCATCGTTGCTGACCTGCTTGGCCTCGAACTTGTCCCAGTAGACGTGGTAGTGGTTGCCCGAGACTTCCGGGGTGTAGTTGGAGGTAAGGGTCAGCTTGATCTCGTCGCCGGCGTCCTCGACGTTCTGAAAGCTCACCTTGCACCCGTCGACCGGACAAGCATTCGCAGCGGCGACGCCGGTGCCCTCGGGCGCGGTCGTCGTGGTCAGCTCCTCCGGAATGGCGACGGTGGGGTCGTCGCGTGCGCACGATGCCAGGGCGAGAGCGACCAGGGCGGCCAGCCCGGCGCGGAGTGCCGGCGCCATCCGCCCGCCGGCCACAGAAATCGACCTCATCAGACCCCCCTTTAGGTCGCAAGTGATGATCTTAGCAGTTCCCTTGCCTTGGCCAGCCGGGACCGAATCGTGCCAACGGGCACATCGAGACGGGCGGCAATGGCATCGTAGTCCAGGTCCTCGTAGACCTGCAGAGTCAACGTCTCCCGGTAGGGGTCGGGGAGGGCGTCGATGATTGCCTTGATGGTCTGCCGGCCCGCCACCATCGAGCTGAACCGCGTGGGGGCTTGGGGAATGTCCTCCTCCCTGACGGGTTCGGCATGGCGGCGGCGCAGCGCCATCAGCGCCTCGTTGCGGGCCACCGCGTGCAGCCAGGTCCTGAACTTCGCCCTCCGCTCGTAGGATCCGATCCTTCTCTCGACCGTCATCAGGGCAGCCTGCGCTACGTCGTCCACCATAGCGGTGTCCATGATCAGGGCGGTGATTGCCGGGCGAGCCAGCCGGAGGCGGTGAATGAGCTCCAGGCACAGCTCGAGTGCGATGTCGTTGCCCCGGCCGGCCCTGACGGCGAGGTCGTCGAGCATAAGGTCCAGCTCCCCGCTGCGCGAGCTTCGAGAGAGGGCTGCGAGCTCCAGGAGCTCGGCGCGGGCCGAGCTACTCCCGTTCGCCGCCTCCTCCACCAGGTGGGCCGGGTCACCTGCGTCTTCCACGGCCAGACCCTAGCGGAAAAGAAATGCCCCTGTTACTAAAGCCCTCTAGCTTCCCGAAGAGGCTTGAGCGCATACTGCGACCAAGGGACGCAACGGCCACCATCTCGAAGGTTTCAACGGGGGGAATCGAAATGTCCAGGGCTCCGAGCAAGACCGCAACCAAGATACGGATCGCAAGCGTAGTTGCAATTCTGGCAATCCTGGGGGCAATCATTCCCGCCACCGCCGCACACTCGACCACGGGCCTGTGCGGCTTCGGTTTTTACCCTCCGTGCGACGATCCGGTTGTCCAGCCTCCGCCAACGACAACTACAGCCTGCGTCGGCCCGAGGTGCCAGGTGGCCCCAGTGGGTCCTGGCGTCCTGGATCCGGGCCCGGCCGGCACCGTCGCCCCCACCACCTCGCCGGCGACCACCACGACGCCGGGGACGGTGACCACCACCAAGCCGGGGACGGCCACCTCGAGCACCAAGGCCGGTGGAACCGTCGCGCCTGGGAAAACCCAGACCGGCAACAAAACGGGTAGCGGCGGCACCCAGGGGGACTCCGAGACAGTTCCCGAAACAGTCCCGGCTTCTCCGGCCGCAGTCACCGACGAGGAGGCTCAGTCGGACAGTGGCCTTCCCCTGTTCGCAATACTCGCGATCGTACTCGTCCTGGCCGGAGCCGCATTCGGAGGCTTCAGATTCATGAAGCGCAAGCAGAGCTAAAACGCCAAAGCGGCTCAAAGGGAGGCGGTCGTCCGCCTCCCTTTCATCTATTCGAAAAGTTCTTTCGATTCCCGCGAACTCGGCTGCCGTCTCACTGCATCTCAGAGACATGAACGACCACAAGGTCGAAAGAGCCGAGAAGGGGGAAACGAAATGAGCAAGGCCCACAGCAACCTCAGTAGCAAGGTTCGTATCGCAACAGCAGGAGCAGTCGTTGGAATCGTAGCGTCGCTGATGACGGGCACGGCAGCCCAGGCGCTTCCCCTCGACACGGACCCATGCACCCGCTTTCCGCAGATTTGTGAAGGCGGCGGCGTAGTTGTCGATCCGCCCCCGCCTCCCAAGCCCCCGAAGTGCCAGGTCATCCTCTGCGAAGGCGACCTCCCTGTGCTTGAGCCCGTGAACGACCCACAGTCCGAGCCGGAGCCGGAGCCGGAGCCGCAGCCGGAGCCCACCCAGGAGCCGGAAGAGCCGAAGACCGAGGAGCCGAAGCAGGAAGAGACCCAGAACGACACTCCCGCCAACAACGGCCAGAACAACGGCAACGGATCCGGAACAGGTCGCACCCGTACCGCCGGCAACAACGGGGAGGTCCAGCAGGTCGAAGCAGCGCCGGGGACGACCGACGAGGTCCAGACCGTCGCACAGAACCAGACCGCAGAAGCCGAGAGTGGCCTCTCGCAGTTCGCCAATCTCTTCATCATCTTCACCCTGGCGGGCGCCGGCTTCGGACTGGTCACCTACCTGAGGCAGCGCAGGCACAGCTAGTCTCAACGCCAAAAAAAGGGAGGCGGCCAAGCCGCCTCCCTTTTTACGCTCTATCGACTAGCTCTCGCTGCCGGCTCCTGCAAGCTCCGGCTCCGCCGGAGGGGGCACTCGCTCCGGTGTGTCGAATACGATCTTCCTCTTGCCGGGGTTGTCCGGATCGTCCACTGCGTCGGCAGTGATCTTCTGGCCGGCGGTGAACTCCTTCCAGAGGATCTTTTCGGACAAGGGGTCCTCGACCAGCCTCTGGATCGCCCGGCGCAATGGCCTGGCGCCCAGCTGAGAGTCGTAGCCCTCCTCGGCAAGATGGTCCTTGGCAGCATCGGTCAGCTCCATGCTGACGTCAAGCGACTTCAGCTGATCCTTGACCCGCCTGAACATGAGGTCCACGATCTCCCGCACGTTCTCCTTGCTGAGCTCCTTGAAGACGATGATGTCGTCGACACGGTTCAGGAACTCGGGCCGGAAGCCGTGCTTCAGCTCCTGCATGAGCTTTTCCTTCATCTTCTCGTAAGTCACCTCGGAGGAGTCCGAGGCGAACCCGAGCGAGGTCTTGCGCAGGTTCTGGGTGCCGAGGTTCGAGGTCATGATGATCACCGTGTTCTTGAAGTCCACCGTGTGGCCCTGCGAGTCGGTCAAACGCCCGTCCTCCAGGATCTGGAGCAGGGTGTTGAAGACGTCGTTGTGGGCCTTCTCGATCTCGTCGAACAGAACCACCGAGAACGGGCGGCGCCTCACGGCCTCCGTGAGCTGACCGCCTTCCTCGAACCCGACGTAACCGGGAGGCGAGCCGATCAGACGGCTGACCGTGTGCTTCTCCATGTACTCGGACATGTCGAGCTGGATCAGCGCCT
>JBBDRH010000387.1:2495-3063 GCA_040905645.1 Actinomycetota bacterium | reverse complement strand
GAAGCTGCAGATTCCGGCCGGACAGGCCACCCCGGCCCCTCCGGTGGGTACCGCACTGGGGCCGCACGGTGTGGCGATCATGGATTTTGTCAGGCAGTACAACGAGAAGACGGCCTCGCAGCAGGGCACCATCGTCCCGGTGGTGGTCACTATCTACGACGACCGGAGCTTCGAGTTCGTGCTCAAGTCGCCGCCGGCTGCCGATCTCCTGAAGAAGGCTGCCGGGGTGGCGAAGGGCTCTGCCGAGCCGAACCGTGTAAAGATTGGAAAGGTTACTCCCGCACAGGTCCGTCAGATCGCCACGACCAAGATGGCGGACTTGAACGCTTCCGATATCGAGCAAGCAGCCAAGATCATTGAGGGCACCGCCCGATCGATGGGGATCACCGTAGGTTAATCGCAGGTCGAACAGGCACCACTGGAGGGCGTAAATGGGCAAGAAGGGCAAGCGATACACCGCAGCACTCGCGAGCTACGAGCGCGGGAAGCTGTACGAGCCGGGACCGGCACTCCAGCTGGCCAAGGAACTGTCCAAAGCCAAGTTCGACGAGACGATCGAGCTGAACCT
>JBBDRH010000387.1:0-2485 GCA_040905645.1 Actinomycetota bacterium | reverse complement strand
TGTCCGCAAAGCCGACCAGCAGGTGCGCGGCACGCTAAGCCTTCCTGCAGGCACCGGAAAAGAGTTGCGGGTGGTGGTCTTCGCCCAAGCCGACAAAGCCCGCGAGGCGATCGAAGCGGGTGCGGATGAGGTGGGAGACAAGGATCTGGCCGCGCGGATCGAGCAGGGCTGGACCGACTTCGACGTTGCGATTGCTACTCCGGACATGATGCCTGTAGTCGGCAAGCTGGGAAAGATCCTGGGGCCCCGGGGCCTCATGCCCAACCCCAAGTCGGGCACCGTCACCACCGATGTGGCCAAGGCGGTGAAGGAGTTCAAGGCGGGCAAGATCGAGTACAAGACCGACCGGCAGGCCAATGTTCACACGGTGATCGGCAAGGCATCGTTCCCGGTCGAGGATCTTGCCTCCAACTACCTGACCGTTGTCGACGAGGTTCTGAGGGCCAAGCCGGCGGCGGCCAAGGGCAAGTACCTGAAGTCTCTCGCCGTCTCCTCCACCATGGGGCCCGGCGTGCGAATCGATCCGCTGGCGGTCAAGAAGGTGGAGCCGGCGAAGACCTCGTAATCCAAACCGGTGTCCGAGAGGGCGCCAACGGAAGCCAGATGATACTCTGGCATCAGCCGTAGACAGCAGGTGGTCTTGCGACCTCAAGCTCCCGTGAAAGGGAGGCCCGCCCAGGCGAACAGAATCTGCATTCATGAGCGATCTGTCGTCCGCGGCAGGTCGCTATTTTTTGTTGAAAGGAGTCTTTACCAATGCCGAAGCCTCAAAAGGTCGAGGCCGTACGCAGCCTGAAGGAGAGGCTCGAGTCCAGCGACGCGGCCCTGCTGGCCGAGTTCAAGGGGCTCAAGGTCGGGGAGATGCTTCAGCTGCGCCGGGCTCTCGCCGAAAACGGCACGCAGTTTGGCGTGGTGAAGAACACGCTGGGCAGGATCGCCGCCTCGGAAGCCGGGATGGAGGGGCTGATCCCGCTGCTCACCGGCTCGACCGCCATAGCATTCGTGAAGGGCGACGCGGTTCTCGCCGCCAAGGGCCTCGATGAGGCGACCAAGAAGTACCCCGCTCTGGTGGTCAAGGGCGGCATTCTGGGCGGCAGGGTCCTGAGTGCGGACCAGGCAAAAGCACTCGCCAAGGTTGAATCCAGAGAGGTTCTCCTGGCTCAGCTGGCGGGCCTCATAAACTCGCCCATTCAGAAGATGGCCGGGCTGCTCTACGCACCGCTCGGCAACCTGGGCAACGCCCTGTACGCGTTCCGGCAGCTGCGGGGGAGCCAGGAGGCCGGCACCGCCCCAGATGCTCAAGAGATTTCAAGCGAAGCGGCGTCCGGCGACGCAGCGACCGAAAATTAGGAGGTATTGAAGATGGCAAAGGTTTCCGCAGACGACGTGCTCGAGGCGATCAGTTCGATGACCGTTCTGGAGCTCTCCGAGTTCGTAAAGGCTTTCGAGGAGAAGTTCGGTGTGACCGCTGCTCCTCAGATGATGGCAGCTCCCGCAACCGGCGGTGGAGGTGGCGCAGCCGCTCCGGCAGAGGTTGAGGAGCAGGACGAGTTCGACGTCGTGCTCGTAACCATCGGTGAGAAGAAGATTCAGGTCATCAAGGAGGTGCGCGCCCTTACGCAGCTCGGGCTGAAGGAGGCCAAGGATCTCGTCGAAAGCGCCCCGAAGCCTATTCTCGAAAAGGTTGCCAAGGAGGCAGCCGAGAAAGCCAAAGCGCAGCTCGAGGCAGCAGGGGCCTCCGTCGAGCTCAAGTAGCAGCCACCCCCGGCGGCCTTCCCGGCGGGCCGGCTCAGAGATGACCGAGCTCCTCGTTCTGACTGATGCTCAGTTAGGCGGGCTCGTTGACTACGGCGAGGCCATCGAAGTAGTCGAGAGCGCCTTTCGTGATTTCGGGCAGGGGCGGGCAACCATGCCGTCCAAGGTCTACCTGAGCTTTCCTCGGTACAAGGGCGACATTCGTGTGATGCCCGCGGCTACCGGCGATCGGTACGCGGGCGTCAAGCTCGTCAACTCGCATGGGGAGAACCCATCGAAGGGGTTGCCCGCGGTGGTCGGCACTTACCTGTTGTTTTCGCAGGAGACCGGTATGCCGTTGTGTCTGATGGCGGCAACCCTACTCACGGCCATTCGCACCGGGGCGGCCTCGGCGGTGGCCACCCGGCACATGGCCCGCTCCGATGCACGCAGCGTCGGCCTGATCGGTGCCGGCGCCCAGGCCGCTCATCAGCTTCGGGCGATAGGGCGCGTCCGTAACATCGAGGAGGTCGTCGTCTGGGCGCCCAACGCCGATCGTGAGCGGACCGCGGCATTGGTCACCCGCATGCAGGGCGAATTTCCCGATCTGCGAATACGGGTCGCAGACTCGGTCGTCGAAGCGGCCGGCTCCGACATCCTGTGCACGACGACGCCCTCACGGGCGCCCTTGTTTCCGGCGGCAGCCCTGGAGGTAGGGGCCCACATCAACGCCGTCGGCGCCGCCGGTACG
>JBBDRH010000386.1:0-18700 GCA_040905645.1 Actinomycetota bacterium | reverse complement strand
GGAGGAGGAGGAGGCAATCCAGGAGCCAGTGGTCAGAAGTACAGCTCGTACCGCCACAGCCCCCCGCTCCCAGCCGAGGAAGAACCAATCCCGGGCAAAGCGCAAGGGCAAAAGGTAGGACCCCTGCCGGACACCGAAAAGTGGCGGCGGATGATACGCAGCATCCCCGACTTCCCCAAGCCCGGCATCGACTTCAAGGACATCACGCCGTTGCTCGGCGATGCGGAGGCGTTCGGCGAGGTGGTGGATACGATTGCCGGCTTCTTCTCCAACGCCGGGATCGAGAAGGTCTGCGGGATCGAGGCCCGGGGATTCATCCTCGCCGCCCCGGTGGCACACCGGCTGGGCGCCGGGTTTGTGCCGATCCGCAAGCACGGGAAGCTGCCCTTCACCTCGGAGACCGCCTCCTACATTCTCGAGTACTCCGAGGCGATCCTGGAGATCCACTCGGATGCCCTGGCCTCCGGAGAGAAGGTCCTGGTGGTCGACGACGTCCTCGCCACCGGAGGAACCGCCCGGGCGGCGGTGGACCTGGTGGAGCGGCTGGGGGCCTCGGTGGAAGGCTTCGCCTGCCTCATCGAGCTGGAGTTTCTGGGAGGCCGAGCTGCCCTGGAGGGGCACCGGCTGGAGTCCTTGATCTGCTACTAGAGGCACCGGCCTTTACTGCGCGGGGGCTGCCACCTCCGCCGAGAGCCGGGTGAACACCCGGAGCATCCCTTCAAGAGCGTCCTCATCCAGCTCGAGCAGTGCCGCCGGAGGTTCGTAGTAATGCTCGTGAAGCTGAGCCCGGGTGGCAGCTCCCAGCTCGGTAAGCACCACTCCCTTGACGCGCCGGTCGGTGGGCGAGGGCTGCCGCTCGACCAGGCCGCGCTCCTCCAGCCTGTCGATGAGCCAGGTGGCCGTTGAGGCGTCACAACCCAGCTCGTGGGCACAGGAGCCCATGGGCCGCGGCTCTCCGGGCTCCAGGGTCATGAGGGCCTTCATGTGGCCGGGAGTGAGGCCCAGGTCCCGAAGCGCACCGGATTTCGAGCGGAACTGCAACGTCGAAAAGTCCGACATCAGCCGCCAGACCTCGCTTGCCTTGAGGTGTTTGTCTGCGTGACTCACATTGCCATGTTACTCGCATTATCCCAATATTGCATTATCCTAATGTTGGTTAATCAAATGATTTGACCTATCAAAATAATCATGCAACTATGGGGCCCATGGAACGACCTGCGATAGCTGTCGAAGGGCTCGTCAAAAAATTCGGCGCCGTCGAGGCGCTGAGGGGTATCGATTTTGAGGTTCCGACCGGCACAATCTTCGGGCTGCTCGGCCCCAACGGTGCGGGGAAGACCACCGCGATCAGAATTCTGGCCACCATTCTGAGACCCGACGCCGGGCATGCCGAGGTGCTGGGCTACGATGTCGCCCGCAACCCCGAGGCGGTCCGGCACCTGATCGGTCTGGCCGGCCAAAATGCTGCGGTAGATCCCAACCTGACCGGAAGAGAAAATCTCCGGCTGATCGGCAAGCTGGCCCAGCTGGAAGGCAAGGTCACCAAGCGCAGAGCCGACGAGTTGCTCGATCGGTTCGATCTGGTGGCTGCCGGTGACCGTCCCATCAAGACCTACTCCGGGGGAATGAGGCGGCGCCTGGACGTTGCCGCGGCCCTGGTAGGCAAGCCTCCTGTGATCTTCCTCGACGAGCCCACCACCGGGCTCGACATTCAAAGCCGCACCGAGCTGTGGTCCGTCATCCGTGAGCTGGTCGCCGAGGGCTCGACGGTCCTGCTCACCACCCAGTACCTGGAGGAAGCCGACCAGCTGGCAGACCGGATTGCCGTCGTCAACGCAGGAATGGTCGTCGCCAACGACACTACGGCGGCGCTGAAGTCCAAGCTGGGCGACTCCGTGATCGAGGTGACCCTCCACTCTGAGCAGGAAGCCGCCCGGGCGCAGGGGTTGCTGGCGCGGTTGGTGAAGGCCAGACCGGAACGCGAGGGGAGCACGGTGCACCTCAGCACCCCGGATGCCCCCAAGGTCCTGACCCAGGTACTGAGGGCGTTGGACGCCAACGGCATGCCCGCCGCCGGCCTCACGGTCCGCGAGCCGAGCCTCGACGACGTGTTTCTTGCCCTCACCGGCAGGCACGTGGGGACGGCCGCCGAGGTCGCAGAAGCCGAATCGCCCAAGCCCAGCCGCGGCAAGGGCCCCGCCCTCCTCTCTCAGGCCGCCGAGGCGGTCGACGAGATAATCGAAGATCTGGAGCTCGGGGACGTGGCGGCACTGGACGAGATGGACGAGTGGCCGATGGTTTTCGGCGGTGCCGAGACCTCTGAGGACAAGAGCCTGGACCGCGTCCTGGCGGAGCTTCCGTACAAGGCCGGTAGCGGAGATATCGTCGAGAACCTTCATGAGGTTGCCGAAGCCGCCCTCGCTCACTACCGCATGGGGGCCGGCAACCACATCGACCTATCCCCACTCGCCGGATACCTCACTCTCGAGCAGCGCTTCGGCCGGATCAGCGCGGGCATATCCGCCGATCAGGCGGCGGCGCTCCTGATGGGAGCTGCCTATGCGAATGTTTCCGGGATCTTGAAAGCACCAAGGCGCCCCAACGGCGAGTCAAAGGACTTCGCCCGCGGTGCGGTGGAGATCCTGCTGGAGGGAATATCGGAATCCGATTCGAGGGTCAGACGGTGACGGCCCTGCACCCGTCGATCGAGGCCGTGACACCCATCCCTCAGGGACGTCCGTTCGGCGCCCTGCGGGACATCCTTGCGGTGGCCGGGCGCAACCTGACCTCGATCAGGCGGGTACCGCAGCTCCTGGTGTTCACTCTCATCCAGCCGGTGATCTTCGTAGTGCTGTTCCGCTACGTCATGGGAGGCGCCATCCGTGTGCCCGGAGTTGCCTACGTCAACTATCTGATCCCTGGAATTTTCATTCAGACCATCGTTTTCGGATCGCTTCAAACTGCGATCGGAATGGCCGCCGACCTGAAGAGCGGCCTGCTGGAGCGATTCAGGTCCCTTCCGATGGCTCGCTCGGCCGTCCTGGCGGGCAGGACCACCGCCGACCTCGCTCGCAACTCCTTTGTGGTCTCCCTGATCGCAGGCGTGGGGTTCCTGGTCGGCTTCAGGGTGCAGACCAACGCATGGAAGTTCATTGCGGGGCTGCTGCTCGTGCTCTTGTTCTCCTACGTGTTGTCGTGGGTGTTTGCGACGGTAGGCCTGGCGGTGGGCGACCCGGAGAGTGCGCAGGCGGCTGCGTTTCCCGTCGTAGCGCCGCTGGTATTTGCGTCGTCCGCCTTTGTGCCGGTGGCGTCCATGCCCGACTGGCTGCAGGGCTTTGCCACCCACCAGCCGGTGTCGGTCACGGCTTCGGCGGTCAGAGCCCTCATGATCGGCCCGATGGGGGGCGAGGATACGTCGACACTGGTCCTCAAGTCTCTGGCCTGGTGTGCGGGCATTCTCATTGTGATGGTGCCCTTCGCAGTGAGGCGCTACCGCAAAGCGGTTTAGCCTCAGACGCTCCGCTGGGCGAGTGCGGCTTGGGCCGCGGACACGGTCTGTGAGGCGTAGGTCCCTCCGAACAGAACGGTGTGGACCAGCAACGGGAAGAGCTGGTGGAGGTGGACCCGCGCCTTCCAGCCATCGGCAAGGGGGCTGTGCTCCCGGTAAGCGTCGATGATCCGCGGAAGGTTCGGGCAGCCGAACAGCCTCAGCATTGCCAAGTCGGTTTCCCTGTGGCCTCCGTGGGCGGCAGGGTCGATGAGCCAGGCACGGCCGTCGGCTCCCCAGTGGACGTTGCCGCTCCACAGGTCTCCGTGGAGCCTGGCCGGGGGCTCCGGAGGGCCGGCGAGCGCCTCGATGCCCTCGATCACTCTCGACAGGAGACGAGCCTCCGCCGCATCGAACTTCCCCTGGTCCACCGCCTTGCGCAGATAAGGCTCGATACGATAACGGGCGTAAAACTCCGGCCAGGAGTCGCACTCGACGTTGCTCATCCTCGCCATGCCGATGGTGGCGTCCTCCGGGCCGCCGCTCGGGGGTGATCCGAATGCCGGCGCGCCGGCTGCGTGCAGGATCGCGAGGTTGCGTCCCAGAGCCTCAGCCGCCGCAGGGGTGGGACTGCCCGGTGTGACGAAGTCGGTGACCAGCCACCCGTCGTCGTGACCCCGGACCCGGGGGATGCGCACCGCCCTCGGCTCGGCCAGCCACCGAAGCCCGCAAGCTTCGGCGATCACGTCGTTTTTCTGCTGATACCTCTTGGCGATGAGCCGGGCCCCGTTCTCCAGCCGGACCTCGTAGACCGAGCCCCCGATCGGGTGGGCGCTGGTAGCCGGCACGCCGGTCAGCCTGGAGGCCGCGCTTTGAACCTCGCTGGGCAAGGCGAGCTAGTCGCCCAGGTTGTCCCGGACCCAGTCGAGCAGGCCGGGCATCGAGGCTTCGATCATTCGGAGGACCTCGGTGAATCCGCCGTTGGCTCCGTAGTAGGGATCCGGAACGTCCAGGCTCCCCGTGGCCGCCGGGTCGAAGGAGCGGAGCAGCACGATGCGGCGGGGGTCGCCTCCGGTCCGGGCCACCAGGCGCTTGAGGGCTCGCTCGTGGCCACCGTCGAGGGCCACCAGCAGGTCTGCGTCGAGATGATCCCGGCTGAGCATCGCCGCCGTGTGGCGATTCGGGTAGCCCTTCTCGGCCAGCGCACTGGCCGCCCGGTAATCGGCGGCCTCGCCCACGTGCCACCCGCCGGTCCCTGCGCTGGTCACCCTGACCCGGCCATCGAGTCCTTCGCGCCGAAGATGCTCACGGAACACCAGCCCGGCCATCGGGGAGCGGCAGATGTTTCCCGAGCAGACAAAGCAGACGTGCATTCAAACAACTTATCCGCTGGGAGCGGTTTGGGTGAGCTCCCTCTGCTTGCGGGAACGGCGGGACTCCTTGCGAATGAGAGCGGCGTACACAATCGCGGAAACCAGGGCGAAGAAGCCCCACTGCAGCGCGTACTCGAGGTGCGGGCCCTCGCTGAGGGCCGCAAGCGGCACCGGCTCCGGCAGATCGGCGGCCGGAGGCTTCTGCTCCTCGAGCCTGAGGTAGACGCCGGGGACCGAGTAGGGGAGCTGCTCGTTCAATCTCTCCAGATCTACTCTCGGGATCGCCGTGACCACTCCCGGGGGCGGATCGGAGACGCCGAACAGACCCTTGGCCTCACCCGGCAGGAGAACCCCGGTCAGCTCCACCTCGCCGTCGGGAGGAAGCGCCAGCGGAGCGCCCGGTCGGTTGATGACGATAGGCACCCAGCCGCGGTCGACGATGACGGCGGTGCCCGAAGATGCCCTCAGAGGAGTCAGCAGGTGATTGCCGGGGCGATTCTTGAATGATCGGGATTGAAGGACTACCTCCTGCTCCACATCGTAGGTTCCGCGGACCGTGACCCGCCGGTAAGCGCTGTCCCTGCTTTCGCCCGGGGAGGGAAGCAGAGTCTCCAGCGCGACGGTGGGGAGCCGGGTCTGGGCGCTCAACCGCGCATTATCGTCTTTTCGATCCTGGAGCCGTTGCGACTGCCACACCGCGAGGCCGAGGCAGGCAACGACCACGACCAGCGCCAGGACGTGTCTTATCACCCAGCGCGGGCTGAGGAGGAAGTGGGCCGTGGGGTCCCTAGCGAGCTCGGCTGACCAGATTGCCCAGCAGGCGCTCGGCCGATTCTGCGATCTCGTCGACTGCGGCCTCGAACGCCTCTCTGTTCGCTCTGGAAGGCTGGCGGTAACCGCTGATCTTGCGCACGAACTGCAGGGCTGCCGCCCTCACCTCCGCAGGCTCCGCCAGGGCCTCATCGCTTCGAAGAGTCTTGATGCTGCGACACATGTTTCCGAGAGTACACCTTCTGTTGCCACTAGGGCCGCAGCAGCGTTCGGTCGATATCGGCCAGGCTCGAGCATCCGCACAGAAGCATCGCCTCGTCCAGCTCCCTTCTCAGGATCTCGAGCACTCCCAGCGCTCCCTGCTCGCCTGTCGCGCACAGCCCCCACAGGACCGGCCTCCCCACCAGGACCGCCCGCGCACCGAGAGCAACCGCCTTCAGAACATCGCTGCCCCGGCGAATACCTCCGTCGACGTATACCTCGCACAGGTCCCCCGCCGCATCCACGACGTGGGGGAGCGCGTCGCAGGTTGCCGGGGCGGTGTCCAGCTGCCTGCCGCCGTGGTTGGAGACCACCACCGCCGCCGCCCCATGTTCTGCCGAGCGGCGGGCGTCGTCGCCCCGGCACACGCCCTTTACGACCACGGGGAGGCTGGTCGACCGGCAAAGCCAGTCGAGGTCCTGGAACCCGAGGTCCTCCTTGAAATAGGTTCGTACGTAGGCAGCCAGGCCCGAGCCCGTCACCTCGGGGAATTCCCCTTTGCCCACCGCCGCGACGTTCTCGACGCTCAGGCCCTCCGGCAGCCGGAAGCCGTTGCGGGCGTCGCGCTCCCGGTTGCCCCATCCCGGGGCATCGACGGTGAGAACGATGGCGTCGGCGCCGGCTGCCTCGGCTCGTTGCACGAGCTGGAGGGTGAGATCCCGGTCCTTGTAGATGTAGAGCTGGAACCAACGGGGCCCGGCGGGCTGAGCGAAGACCTCCTCCATCGCGGTGTTGGAGAGCGAGCTCAGAACGAACACGGTAGCCGCGGCAGCCGCCGCTCGCGCGGCAGCAACCTCTCCCTCTTCGCAGGCGAGCTTGTGGAAGGCGGTGGGAGCTACGAGGATCGGCATGGAAATCTCCCGGCCGAGCACCGTGGTGGACATGTCCCGGGCTCTCACACCTGCGAGCACCCGGTAGTAGAGCCTCAGCCGGTCCCAGCCCGCCGAGTTCTCCCTAAGGGTGATCTCGTCCAGGGCGCCGCCCTCGTAGTAATCGAAGACGTCCCGGGCGAGCTTGGACCTGGCCTGACGGGCGTAGTCGCCGATATTGAGGAGCTGAGGGGACACCAGGCGCTATTCTGCCCCGTCGACGAACTTTCTGCCGTTGATCGGCTCGGCCAGGTTGACATCCACCGCTTTGTACTGGGCGATCATGATGCAGGCCATCTCCCGGGAGGCGGGATCATTCCCTTCGAACAGCGTGATGACTATCGCATCGGCACTGTAATCGACATCCACGTGGTCGAGGACCGTACAGGGCTCGACGCCGCTGACGAAGTGCACCCTCACCCGGTTCGATCCGAGCACCTCCACCCGGTCCCACCCGGTCTTGTGCAGGTTCTCCATCCCAGGTCTGGGCTGGACGACCTTGGAGTCGGGCGTGTAAGGGTCGGGCGGCGGTTCGTAGGGGTAGACCGGCTGGGTCGGAACCACGAAGCTCGGCGGCGGATAACCGGGCGCGAATCCCGGCGCCGAACCGGGCGGCTGAGTGACGGGCGCCGGCAGCGTGGCGGGCTTGGTGGAGCTTGTGACCGCGGGAGTACTCTTGCGCACGGGACCGGTCGTGCTGAGCTCCTCCGGAGCCGTGGTCTCCGGCTGAGTGGTGGGGGCGGTAACCGTGGTGGTGGGTTCGGTTGGAACTTCAGTGAGCTCGACGGCCCCGAAGTTGTTGCCGCCGAGCTGTGCGACCGCAACTCCCAACCCGGTCAGGAACACCAGCCCAACGACCGCGACGACCAGCGCTTTTCGCATCCGGAATCTCCTCATCCAATGAGTTTAGACATTTGGACGGCATCGAGTGCGGTTAGGTTCCCACTAAGAGTGATCCTTTTGCACTAACTCACCTTGCGCAGGAACTCGAAGTGCATTCCGTCGGGAACGGTCCAGTTGCCTCCCCAGGTGAAACCCCAATCCCCCATGATGTTCACGATCCTTTGATCGATGGTGGGAACGTGACCCATCAGGTTGTGAGAGACGTTGAAATCGATTGCGGCCCCCCAGGCATGCCGGGAGAGGCCCCCTTCTTTGCCCGCTCTGATGAAGCGAGGCGAGAAGCACCCTCCGAAGTCTGCGCTGTTGATCAGGGAGCCTAGGCCCTGCTTCTCGATCTCGGCGATGGCACCCCGGATCTGAGGGAAGAGTGCTTTGTGGCAACGGAACTCGCCCAGCAGGGGGACCGTCTCCAGAGACGTGTTCTCGTCGATCCAGCTCTGGGGGATGCTGATGTCGACACCTGCGCCCGGCCTGGCCGGGAACTCGCCGAAAGCCGCCTTGATCTCGCCCATCGATAGGAGGCCGGGGCCGTCGCCGTATCCGGAGTTCAACGGGGTCCTGACCTTGAGCGGCACGTCTCGTGGGACCTGCTTTTGAATCTCGGCGGTCACCTCGGCGCCATCGTCGGCGGAGGAGACGGCGACCACCAGGTAGCGGTTGTTGGTGATTCCGAACCCATCGGCGTTCTGGTTGGTGATGAGCATCTCGTGGCCCAGGGTGAGCTCGTCGTCGACCACCGCCACGACGGGGATGGAGATCGGTCCGAACTGCAGGTTCCCCTTCTCGGTGATCCCCCTGATACCGGCGGCCGTCCTGGAAAGGATCGCGCCGACGCCCAGGTCCATAAGCGTTCCCCGAGTGACCTCGGGCAACATCTCCTGATACTCCTCGGGGTTTACCGCGCCTACATCCATCGGGATCAGGTAGCCGCCGGGCGAGCGGGACTCGGGCCCGCCTTCGGCGTTCCAGGCCGAAAGCCACCGGATCCCGCTGCGGATTTCGGTTACGGTCTCGATTTCCGGGATCTCATTGAGCGAGGCCGCCAGCTGCGGGAGAAGGTCGGCCCGGGTCGAGACCTCGAGGACCAACATCCCGGCAGGCCCGGAGGCTCCCGCCTCCCCGCTTGCCGCCTGTGCCTCGTCGGGCGGATTTCGGAAAGCCGCCAGGAATACGAGCGAGACTGCGCCGATGACAGAGAGAAGAATGCCCGATGTGATGAGGTGGCGATAGTAGCCGGGCGCGTTGAAGTAATGCCGATGAATGCCGGCCGCGAAAAAATCACGGGGTCTTTTCATGGAGTCGGTGCCCTATATAGATGTGCGTGTCTTGGGTCAGCTACCTATCGGCACGAATGTGAAGAGTTTTAAGCGATTTCTACGATTGGTCGGGATCAAATGTGGGTATGGTGGTTCGGATGTCTGACACCCAGGAGCGGGAGCTGCTCTACGTCGGCGATCCCATGTGCTCGTGGTGCTGGGGCATCTCTCCCGAGCTGGACAAACTCATCGGGCAGCTCCCCGGCGTTCCGTTCCGGATCCTTGCCGGAGGCCTTCGCCCGGGTCCCAGCGCCGAGGCGATGACCGACGACTTCGCTCAGTTCCTGGCTAACGAGTGGAGCCAGATCGGCGATCGCACCGGCCAGAGGTTCGATTTCAACATCCTTCAGCGGACGGACTGGATTTACGACACCGAGCCGGCATGCCGGGCGATAACAACCATGGGCGAGATCGACGAGTCACTGGCCTGGCCACTGTTCAAACGGATCCAGCAGGCCTTCTACGCCGAGGGAATCCTGGTGACCGATCCCGATATCTATCCCGCCCTGGTGAAGGAGGTCGGGGGAGATCCCGATCAATTCATGGCGATGTTCATGTCGCAGGAGGCCACCGACCTGGTCTGGGAGGATTTTGCGATTGTCCGGAGCTGGGGCGTGACCAGCTTTCCGACGGTGATCTACCGGGAAGGTGACACGGGCAGCATCATCGCCCACGGCTACGCCACCGCTGAAACCATGAAGGCGATCGTGGACGAGCTGTCCGGCAGCCGGGACGACGCCTAAACCCTGCTCAACCGATGTCCCTGTTTCGAAAACCCAGAGCACCGGCGGCAGACATTGCCGTCGCTACTGCCGTGAGAATGAGCAGCGGCGCCCAGCTGATGGGCTGGCCGGGGATTTGCGGCACATGCGTGAACGGCGACAGATCGAGCACGACCTGGTCTAGCTGAAGAATCGGGCCGAGCTGCTTCAGCACCAACGACACCACCAGGACTCCCCAGGCGGCGGCCGCCCATCGAGGAACGAACCCGATCAGAAGGAGGGTGAGCCCGACCAGCACGAAGACCGCGGGGAGTTGAACGGCGCCGCCTGCGATCAGTTTAGTCAGGGAACCGGAGACCGAAGATGTTCGCAGTCCATGGACGAGCCCGACCCCGACCCCGGCGGCGATCGTCAGCAAACACGAGCCCAGAGCCGCGAAGACCAGATGGCCGGCCACCCACCGGATCCGGGTTACCTTCGTGGCCAGGACGGGCTCGGCCCTGAGGTTGACCTCCTCCGATCGAATCCGGAGAGTGGCCTGGATGGCGTAAGCCCCTGCCAGCAGCCCCACGACGCCCATGATCGAGGCAAAGAAGGCATCGGTGAGGTTCTGCTCACCTCCCATGGCTTCGAAGATCGCCTTGAGCCGGGGGTTGTCGTCAAGGAGGCTGCCGATGCTCTCGGCAATGGTGCCGAATGTCGCTCCCATCATCGCGAGCCCGGTCACCCAGCTGGCTGTGACGCCGCGCTGCAGGCGCCAGGCGAGCTTCAAGGCCGAGTCCAGATCCGGGGCCGAGGCAGGACCCGGCTTGGCCGGCAGCAGGCCCGACCCGAGATCCCGGCGGGTCAAGAGGGCGAATGAGGCCCCGACGAAAACGGTGCAGAAGCCTGCCATCAGGCCAAAGACCCACCAGCGCTCGCCGGAGAAAGCCCGGACCTGCTGGGTCCAGCCGATCGGGGAGAGCCAGGAAAGCGACTGGGGCCCGCTGCTGTCGCCGATCGCCCTCAGAAGGAATGAAACCCCGATGAGGCTTGCCGCAATCCCAGCGGCGGCACGTGCGCCGGCGGTGAGCTGAGCAGTCGTCGCGGCGACCGCGGCGAACATACATCCCGCCCCGGCAAAGGCCAGGCCGAGTGCGATGGACCCCATCGCCGGCTCGCCGATCCAGACCAGGCCGAGGCTGACCAGCGCCCCCACGATCAAGCTTGCGCCGAAGGCGGTGGACAGGGCGGCGGCAAGTGGGGCGAAGCGCCCCACCGAGCCGGACCCGATCAGCTCGAGACGGCCCGCTTCCTCCTCCGCACGAGTGTGGCGGTTCACCGTCAGGAGACCCATCATCGCCAGCATCACCGGCCCGAAGCCGCCGATCCGCCACGCGGTGAGGCCCCCGATGGAACTGAGATCGAAAGGGGGCCCTGTAAGCGCCACCAGTGCAGGAGCGTTCGCCAGGGTGAGCGAGAAGGCCAGCCTCGACTCAACAGTCGGTAAGAGCTCTCCAAAGGCGGAAGCCGTGGCGTAGGTGAGCACCGGTATGGCCACAATCCAGAGGAGCAGTCGCACCCGGTCCAGCCGCAGACCGAGCCTGACGAGCGAGCCGGTTCTTGCGAAGCTGCTCACCGTTCGGTGTCGACCTCGTAGTGGCGCAAAAAGAGCTCCTCGAGGGTAGGCGGTCGGGAGATGAGGCTGCCGACCCCCAGCTCGGCGAGTTTGCGAAGTACCTCGGTCAGCCGGTCCGGGTCGACCTCGAACTCCACGTGATGGTCCTGCACAGAAAGGTTGTGGATGCCCGGCACGCCCTTGAGCCAGGAACCGGACCGGGTGAGGTCGGCTGAGATGCTGGGCCGCCTGAGGTGCCGCAGCTCGTCCAGGCTGCCGCTCTCGACCATCTTGCCGTTGCGGATGATGCTCACTCTGTCGCAGAGAGCCTCGACCTCGGCCAGGATGTGGCTGGAGAGAAGCACGGTCCGCCCCAGGTGACGCTCCTCCTCCACGCATTCCCGGAAGCTCGCCTCCATCAACGGGTCCAGGCCGGAGGTCGGCTCGTCCAGCAGCATCAGCTCCACGTTGGAGGCGAGAGCCGAGATCAGCCCCACCTTCTGCCGGTTGCCCTTCGAGTACGCCCTGCCCTTTTTGCTGGGATCGAGGTCGAACCGTTCGATGAGCTTGGCTTTTCGCGCCGGGTCCAGCCCTCCGCGCAGGTTCCCGAGAAGATCGATGATCTCCCCGCCTGTGAGGTTGGGCCACAAGTTCACCTCACCCGGGACGTAGGAGAGACGGGAGTGCAGCTGCACCGTGTCGCGCCAGGGGTCGAGGCCCAGCATTCGGGCGGTGCCTCCGTCCGACCGGATCAGTCCGAGCAGAATCCGCAGCGTCGTGGACTTTCCGGCTCCGTTCGGCCCCAGGAAACCGTGGACCTCGCCGGCGTTGACCGTCAGGTCCAGGCCGTCGAGAGCCCTAGTCTTACCGAAACTCTTGTAAAGTCCGCCGATCTCGATCGCGGCGCTCATGACCAGACACTACGTCGACCATTCCGGCGGTGTCCCGCTTTCAGAATGTTCCGTTGCCCCCTTCAGCTTTTCGTTAGCCGGGTAGTCCAGTTAGGATTCTCACGATCGAACCTAACACGAGGTCACGACATGACCGGCTACGCCTTCTTCAAGTACGGATTCATCTTCATCATTGTTTGCCTGGTCCTGTGGTTCATCGCCAAATACCTCCTCCCGCTGATCACTTAACTGCGCGTTGAGGTTCATTTCCTCCCCGAAGTCCAGTAGCATCAACGCCCATGCCCCCTCTCCGCCGGTCCCGGGCGAGATGCTTTGCCCTGACCCTGTTGACTGCCGCGCTCCTCATGGCTTCGTGCGGGGGTGGAGGCCCCGAGCCGGAGCCCTCGGCCACCCCGGCGCCGACCGCCGGTGCGTCCGTGGTGCAGATCTTCCTCCACTCGGGAAACCCGAATGAGTGCGCGGAGGTGACGGCGGTGGACCGCGAGGTCGAGGGTGACCCCACCCTGGAGAAAGCCATGAGCGCCCTGATGGCCGGGCCCACCGAGGACGAGAAGGCCGGGGGGCTCGGAGGTTGGTTCGACGAGAAGACCGAAGACATGCTGATCTCCGCCGAGATCGTCGACGGGGTCGCGGAGGCCGACTTCAGGACCTGCGGGAGGTGATACCCAACGCCTCCTCCTCGTGCGGGAGCGCACAGCTGCTGGCTCAGCTCGATGGGACCGCGAGGCAGTTCGACGAGGTCGACCGCACCCTCTACTCGATCAACGGCGATGCGGGCACCTTCTACGAGTGGCTCCAGCTTGCGGTGCCCGATGCGTAAAACCGTCGCGCTCATCGTATCCGTCGCCGCGCTGCTGGCCCTGCTGCCGGTCGGTGCGCAGGCGGCCACCAGTGACTCGATCCAAAAAGAGTTGGACCGGGTAGCCGCCGCCTACGGAAAGGTCCAGACGCAGCTCGCGCAGACCGAAGCCCGGCAGACGGCGCTCGAGAAGGAAGCAGAAGACGCGGAGAGGATCGTCAATCAGAAAGCCGAGGCCCTGAAGCTGAGGGCCGGCTACATGTATAAGACCGGCGGCTTCAGCAACCTGATGGGGCAGTTGCTCACATCGAACAGCCTGGGAACGTTCATCAAACGGATGCACTACATCTCCATCCTGGGAAGCAGCGACGCCGAGCTGGTCGACGAGGTGGTTGTCAACCAGGCAAGGGCCGACGAGATTCGCTCCCAGCTTGCAGCCGCCGAGCAGCGCCAGGAGACGCTGGCCGGCCGCCTGAGGTCCCAGCGGGAGGCGCTGGAGGATCGCTACGCGGACGTCAGGAAGGCCGAGGATGCCCGGCGCCGGGCGGCCCAGGAGGAGCTCAGGACCAAGAAGATCGCCGACCAGGCCAGACGCCGCCAGCTCGAGGCCACTGCGAAGGGTGAGACCCCTTCAAAGGTCGGCTCGGCCGGCAGGTTCTCCAAGTTCACGCTGCCCATCGCCGGGGGGTCGGGATTCGCCAACACCTGGGGCGCAGCAAGATCGGGAGGCCGTCGGCATCAGGGCACGGACGTGATGGCACCTTGCGGGGCCCGGGTGGTGGCCGTCACCGACGGAGTCATCACCCGGACGATGAGCCACGGCAACGGCGGAATCATGGCCTACATGCGCGCAAACAACGGCGACGTGTTCCTCTACTCGCACCTCCGGGGTTACGCGGCTGGGATCTCCGCCGGCAGGAGGGTCTCCGCCGGAGAGCTGATCGGCTCGAACGGCAACACCGGCAACGCCCGCGGGGGGCCCTGCCACGTGCACTTCGAATGGCATCCCGGCGGCGGGCGCCCCGTGAACCCGTATCCGCTCCTGGCGTCTGCCAGGTAGGTCGGGGCGTGCCACAACCGAAGAACAACCTGCTGGGACGTGGATTGCAATCGGCATCGCCGTCGGCGTCAGCGTTGGTGTCGGTTTCGACAATGTGGCGATTGGAGTTGCGATCGGACTGGCGGTTGGGGTCGCGATCGGTTCTTTCCTGAGCGCCCGGCGCGACTAGCAGCAACTCGATGGCCCCGGTCAACGTGCGCTACATCGTCGACGATGTCCGGGCCGCGGTTAGCTTCTACGTCGACTTGGAGGCGGCCCGGCGGTCCTGCTCAGGAGCGGCAAAGTGGCAGAATGGTTTGACAGGATTTCAGCCGGGCCTGCACCGAGGAAGGAGATAGGCGATGTCCATATACGACCGTTCCAAGCGCCGGGACCCCACCCCCAAGGAGCAGGCGAACTGGGACAGGCTTTTCAGTGCGGAGAAGGAGCGCCAGAAGAAGGCGAGGCAACAAAAACCCGGACGTTTCGGCAACGATTCCGAGAAACGAACCTTTCTCGACAAGTTCAGGAGCCCGTACTAGCCGCTCTTCAAGAGGTGCTCGCGGGCCGGCTGGGCCCGTTCGAGCTACGCACGTGGGTCCTTGCGGGTCTACTGGCCTTCAGGCGCCAGCCACAGGACGCCGAGAGGCGGCAGGTTGACGGAGGCCGAGTGGGGAAGCCAGTGCCACCCCTGGTCATTCGCTTCGACCCCGCCGCTGTTTCCGGTGTTGCTGCCGGCAAAATACTCGGCATCGCTGTTCAGGACCTCACGCCACCAGCCGCCCTTCGGCAGCCCCAACCGGTAGCCCGGCCTCGGTAACGGCGACAGGTTCGCTACGCAGGCGATGACACGGCTTTGGTCGGCCGACCGGCGCAGGAACGCCGCAACGTTCGAGTCGGCGTCCGCCCCCTGGATCCACTGGAACCCTTCGGGCTCGAAATCCTTCTCCCATAGTGCGGGCTCCGACCGGTAGACCCGGTTCAGCTCCTGAACCAGCTTCTGCACGCCCGCGTGCTCGGGGTACTGAAGCAGGTGCCAGTCGATGCTTCGGTCGTGCGCCCACTCCTCCGACTGAGCAATCTCGCCCCCCATGAACAGCAGCTGCTTGCCCGGGTGGGCCCACATCCAGGACAGCAGGGCCCTCAGGTTGGCCGCCTTCTGCCAGCGGTCCCCCGGCATCCTGCCGAGCAGCGCCCCTTTCCCGTAGACCACCTCGTCGTGAGAAAGCGGGAGGATGAAGTTCTCGGTGAAGGCATAGAGCAGGCTGAAGGTCAGGTCGTTGTGGTGGTACTTGCGGTGGATCGGATCCTCGGAGAAGTACTCGAGGGTGTCGTGCATCCATCCCATGTTCCACTTGAAGCCGAACCCCAAACCGCCGGTGTAGGTGGGCCGGGACACTCCCGCCCAGGCGGTCGACTCCTCCGCCACCATCATGACCCCCGGGCTCTCCCCGTGGACCACCTGGTTGAGCTCCTTGAGGAAGCTGACCGCCTCCAGGTTCTCCCGGCCGCCGAACTCGTTGGGGACCCACTCGCCCGGCTCGCGGGAGTAGTCCAGGTAGAGCATCGAGGCGACCCCATCCACCCGGATGCCGTCGGCGTGGAACTCCTCCAGCCAGAACAGGGCGTTGGACAACAGGAAGTTGCGCACCTCGTTGCGCCCGTAGTTGAAGATCAGGGTGCCCCACTCCTCGTGGGCGCCCTTGCGGGGATCCTCGTGCTCGTAGAGGGCGGTGCCGTCGAAGCGGGCAAGCGCCCACTCGTCCCGGGGGAAGTGCCCGGGGACCCAGTCGAGGATCACGCCGATGCCTCTTGCGTGAAGGGCATCGATCAGCGCCCGGAAGTCGTCGGGGGAGCCGAAACGAGAGGTCGGCGCATAGTAGGAGGTGACCTGGTAGCCCCACGAGCCGCCAAAGGGGTGCTCGGCGACGGGCATGAACTCCACATGGGTGAATCCCATCTCCTCCAGGTAGGCGGGTAGATCGCCGGCCAGCTCCCGGTAGGTGAGCGGACGGCCGCCGTCCTCGGGCTTGCGCTTCCACGAGCCGATATGCATCTCATAGATCGAGACCGGCCGGCTCAAAGCGTTGCGCTCGTCCCGGCGGGAAACCCAGTCTGCGTCGCTCCACTCAAAGGTCGATTCCGTGACGACGCTGGCGGTGCCGGGCGGGACCTCGGCGGCGAAGGCGTACGGATCCGCCTTCAGGGTGAGATGGCCCGCCTTGGTCAGGATCTCGTACTTGTAGAGAGCCCCGGCGCCGATGCCCGGGAGGAAGATCTCCCAGATACCGGAGGAGCCGAGTGACCGCAGGGGGTGGACCCGGCCGTCCCAGAGGTTGAAGTTGCCGACGACCCGGACCGACCTGGCGTTCGGAGCCCACACCGCGAACGAGGTCCCGGCCACCCCTTGATGAGTGCGAGGGTGGCCGCCCAGGTGCTTCCAGAGATCGTGATGGCGCCCTTCGCCGATGAGGTAAAGGTCGAGCTCGCCGAGTGTGGGCAGAAAGCGGTAGGGGTCGTCGTAGGTGACGACGGTGCCGTCGGGGTACTCGGCCTTGAGCTTGTAGGGCTCATCGCCGCTAGCAGGGGCGAGAACGTCGGCCTGGAACACACCGGAGTCGCCGACCTGCTTCATTCGGGAAGCGCGCTGCCCGGGGACGACGACCTGCATGGACTTCGCTCCCGGCCGCAGGGCGCGGACTATCGTGTGGCCTTCGGCCGGATGCATGCCGAGGACCCTGTGGGGGTCGTTGTGGTCGCCCCCCGCCAGGGAGGCAAGCTCGCCGTCGATGGTGGGGTTAGCGGTCGCGTTGAATGGGCTCATGCGGGGTCCTTTCATCTGACCTTACCTTTGGATCCTGCCCACCAGAGCATTTGGGGAAACGTCGGAGAGCAGTGGTTCACGGGACTTCCGCTCCCGAAAGGCGCATGGTCGGAGCGATGAGACCATTATGGACGTCATGAATAAGGCGGGGCGGCTCCTTTACCTGCTGCGCCACGCCAAGTCCGACTGGGGGGAACCCGCCACGCCGGACATCGACCGGCCGCTCGCCCCGAGGGGCAGGAAGGCCGCTCGATCGATGGGCCGGCACCTCAAGAAATCAAGTATCCGGCCGGAGCTGATCCTGTGCTCTCCCGCCCGTCGAACCCGGCAGACCCTGGACCTGATTGGCCGCGCCTTTGAGATCATGCCGACAGTCAGGCTAGAGCCCTGGTTGTACGCCGCGTCGCTGAACAGCCTGATGGTCAACATCGGGGAGCTTGCGCCTGAGACCGCCTCGGTGATGTTGATCGGGCACAATCCCGGCCTGGAAGAGCTGGCGGCCACGCTGGCCGGCACGGGAGCGGACCTCGATCGGCTGCGGGACAAGTTCCCCACCGGGGCGCTCGCGACGTTGTCGGTGCCGAGTTGGCGGGACCTGGGGCAAGGCAGCGCGGAGCTGGTCTCGTTCGTCGTTCCGAGGGATCTGAGCTAAACCGGTCTGCTGACCCTTCGCTCAAGGCTCTGGAGGGTGCAAGTCCCCCGTGTTCGGATCTTTGAGTAGGATGTGGCCCCAAAGTCTCGACGTTCCGGCCATCGGATTGCCCCCTTGCCTTTCCCAATTGTTCCTTCGAATACTAGACTTTTGGATCATGAATCAGGCTATTCGTACAGATTTTGTCGGGTCGCATGTAACCCAGCGGCGAGCAGCTTGGTGACGGGAGCCGGTCCAGCCATTCGATCAGATTTTGAGGGTTCGCACGTCGTCCAGCGGGCGGGCAGCTTCGGGCCAGGCGCCGGTCCGGCGATCCGCGCCGATTTTGCCGGTTCACATGTTGTTCAAGGTGGCAGTGCCACGCCGCCGAAAAATATCACCAACCGCGGCCGCATCATCGAAGCGCTGCGTCGTAAACCACCCCTCAATAAGCCTCCGCTAGGCGGAGGAGGGATTCGTTAGGCTCCAGGGAGCGAGGTCGAGGTGAAAGCATCGGTGACGGTACGAGGCACCGGAGTGGCCTCGGCTCAGCCCGACGAGGTTCGGATGGTGCTCGAGCTGGCCGCCCAACGAGCCAAACCGGAGGACGCACTGGGCGAGGTGGCCAAGCGGAGCGAATCCCTGAACGAGATTTTCGACGGGCTAGGCATTCCCTCCGCTCGCCGGACCACCTCAGGCGCTTCCGTCTCCGACGTATGGGAGTACGACAAGCAGGGCAATCGGAGCCATGCCGGCTACCGAGCGACCAACAGCGTCGTCATTCGACTGGAGGATGCTTCCCTCCTGGGAAAGCTGATGAACCAGGCCACGGAGAAGGCTTCGGCGCGGATTATGGGCCCCTGGTGGCACATCGCACCGGACAACCCCTCCCGGGCGATGGCCTGTGAGCAGGCCGCCTCCGTCGCCAGGCTCAAGGCAGAGGCCTACGCCGCTTCCCTCGGCGTGCGGCTCGGGGGAGTGCTTCGGGTCAGTGAGCCGCTCGATAATGTGCCCTACTACGGAAGGGGGGCCGTGAATTCCCTCTCCCTTGCGTCCGCCTCGGCGGAGGCGGAGGTGCCGGTGGATGCGGGCGAGCTCGAGGTGTCGGCAACAGTCGAGGTCAAGTTTCGTCTCGAGCAGGATTGAGCCGGCTGAGCCGGCTCAGCCGGGAGCGTCCGGTTCGGCGCCGGGTCGCGC
>JBBDRH010000385.1:0-3080 GCA_040905645.1 Actinomycetota bacterium | reverse complement strand
TGGGAAACCCTGCGCCAAGCTGATCCCGATCGAAGCATTTGACGTACTCATGGGGGGCGGAGCCGGCTTTGCCGGCTTCGCGGCAGGGCCTATGGGCCAGAGCCCGGCCGATCCCGACATGATCGCCATACCCGACCCAGCGTCATACACGCCGGTTCCGTGGTCGCCGGGCCTAGCGGTCCTTCAGTGTGACATCCATGTCAATGACGAACCTTGGCCATTCGCTCCCAGGGTGATCCTCAAGAACGCACTTAAGGAACTCGGTAATCGCGGACTGACTATGAACGTTGGCGTGGAGGCTGAGTACTTCCTCGTCCGCCGCAAGCCTGAAGGGGGGATCGAACTTGCCGATCCCATCGACACCGCTTCATCCCCGTGCTACGACGCCAAGGGTTTGTCGCGCATGTACGAGCATCTGACAACGATATCCAAGTACATGAACCAGCTCGGTTGGAACAATTATGCAAACGATCACGAAGATGCCAACGGCCAGTTCGAGCAGAACTTTGCATACGCAGATGCCCTGACCACCGCCGATCGGGTCGTCTTCTTCCGGTACATGGTGCAAACGCTGGCCCACGAGGCGGGAATGACGGCGACATTCATGCCCAAACCCTTTAGCCATCTCACCGGGAATGGGTTGCACTGTCACACCAGTCTGTGGTCGGCTTCGGGTGACGAGCTTTTCCGCAACGACAACGATCCCCGCGGCTTGAACCTGTCGGAGACGGCCTACAGCTTCATCGGAGGCTTGATCGAACACGCCCGTCCGTTGGCGGCGGTGACATGCCCGACCGTGAACTCGTACAAAAGGATTGGGGCCGGGACACCGGCTTCGGGTTCCACTTGGGCGCCAACCTACGCTACATACGGTGGAAACAATCGCACCCAGATGCTCCGCGTGCCCGAGGGAGGGCGAGTCGAAAACCGGGTGGTGGATGGATCGGCTAACCCTTATCTGGCTTTTACCGCACAGTTGGCGGCCGGACTCGACGGCGTCGACCGGGGTCTCGACCCAGGCGATCCCAACACGGAAAACCTCTATGAGATGGATCCGGACGAAGTTGCTGCCAGAGGAATCGAGTCGCTTCCGTCCACGCTCCTTCACGCGGTCGAGGAGCTTGTGACCGACGACGCACTACGAAAGGGACTTGGTACCACGCCGCGGGGCGATTACATCGACTATTTCGCTGCGGTGAAGCGCCGTGAGTTCACCGACTGGCATGCCGAGGTCACAGGTGCAGAAGTCGACCGGTACCTCTCGCTCTTCTGATGAGGTCCTTCCGGAGGATGGAAGCTAGGCACATGCCCTATTGGAACCTGGCTGATTCACTCAGACCGCTCCACGCGGGTGGAAGAATCGCGATCTGGGAGCGAAACCGACGATGACCTCGTCAGGCCCCGTGGACCAGTCCGATGTGGACGCAGCTATCAGCCGGGCGATCGGCACCAAGGTCCGCGACTATCGCCTACAACTCGGTTTTACAGTTGCTCAGCTTGCCGAGCATTCCGAACTCTCCAAGGGGATGCTTTCCAAGATCGAAAACGCACAGGTCTCTCCGAGTCTCTCCACCTTGGCGCGGATCGCTGGGGCGCTGGATGTGCCTATGACTGCCTTCTTCGACGACTTGGAGGCGCGTCCAGTAATTCACGTCAAGTCGGGTCACGGACTGGATCTCATACCTAAAGGTCTTCGACGAGGCCTAAGAAGCCAGTTGTTGGGAACGTTGCGAGGATCCTCCCGGCGCCTGGAACCCGTGCTCTACACGATGACCCGCAACGCCAAAGTGGGAGCCAGCTACCGGCATCCCGGCACCGAATTCCTTTTCCTAATCGAAGGTGTCCTCGAATATGCCTACGGATCTCGGCGCTTCTGCCTAGAGGAGGGCGATGCGCTCCAATTTGACGGCGAGGTCACCCATGGTCCTGCCCGAGTTGTGGAGTGGCCGGCGCGGTTGCTGTCCGTCAAGGCATACTCAGCCAGTCCCGAGCCACCTGTACATTGAGTGCACGTCGCTTCCCGCGGGTGGAATCGGATTCCATGACGGGCGCGCCGCGTCCGCTCCCGACCGTCAGGTACGCCGGCAATTGATAGCCACCATATGACCCGACCCACCCGCTTTTCGGCATGGAGCCTGCTGCGACACGGCGTGCGAGGTTCTCCCTGGCCGCGGGTTTGGGAACACAACGATGTGCGGTCCTCCTACGAGGTGGTAATCGTGGGTGGCGGCGTACATGGCCTTGCCACCGCCTACTACCTTGCTCGCAACCACGGCATCACCAACGTGGCGGTGCTGGAGAAGAGCTATATCGGCAGTGGTGGGTCGGGCCGCAACACTGCGATTGTCCGTTCCAACTATCTCACCCCTGAGGGGTCGCGCTTCTATGACAGGTCGGTCAAGCTCTACGAAGCTCTGGCTGGTGATCTCAACTTCAACGTCATGTTCGAACAGCGCGGACACATGACTCTCGCTCACACCGACGCTTCGCTGCGAACGATGGTTTGGCGGGCGGAAGTCAACAAACTGGAGGGAATCGATTCCGCGGTGATCGGCCCCGACGAGATCAAACGGCTCGCGCCGTTTATCGACGTGTCCGACCATCCACGTTATCCGATACTGGGCGCCCTGTGGCATCCCCCTGGGGGAATTGTTCGACACGATGCTGTGGTGTGGGGTTATGCACGGGCGGCGGCGGCTCACGGTATTCACATCCACCAAGAGACGGAACTGACCGGCATTGAGGTTGTCGGTGGGCGGGTGACAGGAGTACAGACCAGCCGCGGCCCGATTTCCACCCCCACTGTTATCAACTGCACGGCCGGGTGGGCGTCGCTGGTCTCGCATATGGTCGGCGTCGAGTTGCCGATCACTACCCGGCCCCTGCAGGCGGCGGTGACCGAACCGGTCAAGCAGTTCCTGCACCCGGTGGTGGTGTCGGGCAGCCTGCACACCTACGTCTCCCAGACTGCCCGGGGCGAACTGGTATTCGGGGCGAGTGTGGATCCCTTCGCCTCCTACTCCACCCGGGGTTCGCTGGAGTTCACTACCGACCTCGCCACTCATGTGTTGGACCTGATG
>JBBDRH010000384.1:0-3118 GCA_040905645.1 Actinomycetota bacterium | reverse complement strand
CTCCCCGGCACGGCGAAGATCGAAGATCTCCCGGCACTCAAGGATGGTTGCGCAGTACACGATCCCCACCGTGATCACCGACACCTCACCGGCGGTCGCGGCGACCATCACCTCATCCAGCATTGCAAGGCCACCACCTACGTCTCCCAGTTTGATCATGGCCTGACCGACCCCCAGGCGAGCCTGAACAATGAGCTCCAACTCGCCGAATCGGACTCCCACGTCGGCGGCTCTCATGAAAGTGGCGTAGGCGGCCTCGACGTCGCCCCGACCCATGAGCTGCAACGCTTGGGGAACGAGTAGGAAGCCCCGCTCCGCGGAGTCCAGATCGGCGTCATCGAGCAGGCGCTGGGCCCGGGCGAGCCACCCGCTCCCTCGAGCCGGTTCGTTCCTCAACAGCAATCCAAAGCCCAACCAGTACGCGCAGCGCGCAGCCCGGGCGGTTTCCCCACGGCGCAGGTACTCGTGATGGGCACGGGACCACGCCTCCACGCTCTCCTCGTCCCCGCCCGATAGGTACCAGGCCGCGGCCAGCTGCTCCAGGTCCTCCGCCTCCAGCGGGAGCTGGCGATCGGCCTCCGTCAGCAGGGCACCGGCCTCCCGCCAGGCCTTGCCTGCAAAGGACTCGCGGCCGAGATCGAGCGCCTCCTGCCTCTCCATTCTCTCAGCGAGCCTCCTTGAGCTTGTCTGCGGCGGCTGAAGCTTCGCTCTGCGCCTTGGCCAGGCGCGCACGAGCAGTCTCCAGCTGTTTCGCCGCCCGCTCCGCCTCCATCTGAGCAAGTTGAACCCGGTCCTCCGCAGCGCGCGCCGCACGCTCCAGCTCGATCACCTCGTCCTCCAGCTCCCCGGCACGGTTCTTCAGCTGCTCGGCCTTGGAGCGGGCGTCCTCGATCGCATCGGCCCGGACATCGTCCTCACCGCCCCCCGGGAGCGCCGTGAACCCGAAGTCCATGTCCGGCTCGAGCTCCCGCTCGAGCATTCCCCGCGCAAATTGATCCTCCTCCGAGCCCGGCGAGATCGCCAGCAGCGTTCTCGTGATCTTGTCCGTGATCGGCCCCGCAGCAGGGTGGCCCCCCTCTTTCAAAGCGTCGCTCGCCTCGTTGACCAACAACCTGATCACCCCCTGCCGCTCGGCGGAAGCGGCCCGGAGCTGGGCGCTGGAGCCTGCGGCCTTCATTGTCTGCCCGGCGTCCAGCAGCCGCTTCACCAGGTCGGGCTTACGCCGGGCCGACTGGTTGGTGGCCCACGTCGCCAGAGTTGGCTTGCGCAGGGACTTGACGGCCCGCGCATCGTCAGAGCGGCCCTCGCCCTCAAGCTCCTTGGCCAGGCGGTCGCGCAGGGCGACGAACTTGTCCGGGTCGGCAGCGAACAACTCCGAAGCCTCATCGGGCAACCGAGATCCTGAGTCTGCGCGGCCGGCGGTCACTCCTACAGTCTGGCGCGCGGCAACCGTTATCGCTACTCGTCCGCGACCCGCCGCCTGAGAGTAGCCAAGGCGTCCCAGTCCCCAAGCTAGTTGGTGGTACAAACTATTGGTTCCTCATATAATGAGTATCAGACATGGATGCCGCCTCGCGAACCAACCTCGACGACGACCTGGGATTCCTCCTGGCCAGGCTCGGCACGACTACCAGACTGCGCCTGGCGGAAACGGTCGCACCTCTGGACCTGACTCTCCGGCAGTTCGTGGTGATGAGAAGCATCGATGCGAACGAAGGCCTCTCCCAAGCCCAGCTGGGCGAGCGTCTGCGGATCGACGCAAGCTCGATAGTGCAGGTGCTGGACGATTGCCAGAAGGCCGGGCTGGCGGAGCGCCGGCCAAGCCCCGCCGATCGGCGCCGCTACGCCGTACATCTCACTAAAGAGGGAAAGCAGCATCTGGCAATTGCGCAGAAAGCGGTGAAGGCCGTTCAGGACGAGCTGTTCGCTGCACTCGACGACTCCCAGCGAGCCCAGCTCCTGGAGTTGCTGCTGACTCTGGCCGCCAGCGGTCCCCTCTCCTCGCTGGCCGCAAGTCCCAACACCCCGTCTCTCACGGGCTTACCGCAGTGATAACCGCCGAAACCCTTCGTTTACGGCCACCGGTCGAGCAGGCTCCCCGCGCGTTGGGCCGGGCGGCCTGGCTGGCTCCGGCAGCCGCCGGAATCTTCGCAGGCGCCGGAGTGTTCGATCTCCTGCCTTCGGCTCTGGGGACCCTGGGCGGCCAAGCTTTCACCTGGGCGGCATTGGGTTTCGGGCTGGTGATGCTCGCCACAAGCCTGACCTCCGGCGCCGATCGAGCCTGGGTCGGATGGGCCGCCGGCCTGGGAATCTGGCTCCACTCGATCCTGGAAGGCGTGGCCGCCGCCACCGGTTACGGGGTGAGCCTGGCGGCGGGCGTGGCGATATCGGTGGGCCTGGTGGTACACCTGGTGCCCGAGAGTCTGGCGCTGTTTGGCCTTCTCACGACCACCGGAGTCTCCTACCGGAAGGCACTGATCGGCTGTTCGACACCCTGGGTGCTGGTGGTCGCGGGGTTCGGAGCTTCCCAGCTTCTCATGCCCGGTTTGCCCTCTGCGTCGCTGGGAGGAGCCATGGCCTTCGGGGCAGGAGCTTTCGTCGCACTGGCCGGCCTGAGCTGGGGCCAGCGCTCGGGCTCGCCCATGCGTAACGCACTCATCGCCGCCCTGGGAGTGTTGTGGGTGGCTGCGCACCACCTCGTCTGAAGCGCTTAGCTCGAGCCCTTATCAGGCAACGTTTGCGAACCCGGGAACCTGTGGGGCCGGCGGGTCTGACTGCCGTTGGGCCGGCTCCGCCATCGTTTCCCGGTAGCTGAAGCTCTGCGGGTCATCGGCGATCGGGTCGCTCCAGAGCCGCTCCTCGCCCAACCCGGCCAGGAAGTCGTGGACCAGGGCCACGACCAGTAGAGCGGCAGGTATCGCAACTGTGATCTGAATCCAACTCATTGCCAATCCCCCTTCGGAGCATCGATTTGTGTGAGCACACTTGTGATCATGAGACCCAAGGGGACTGTTTCCTACCCGGCCAGCGCCTCATTTTCAGGGAGGTTAACCCCCATATTTAGGGTTCTCCTCACCTTTCTGTGGGTAGCTGGACGGTAATCCCACCGCAGCAGAGG
>JBBDRH010000383.1:0-3119 GCA_040905645.1 Actinomycetota bacterium | reverse complement strand
TATTCGGGCTTCCTGTGGCCTCGCCTGACGCCACCTCCCGCGCCCCAAACCTCGCAAACGTTGGCTGACAAGGCACAAGTTTGCGCCGGGGAGTCGAGTCGTGTTACGATGGTGCCGTTCCGCAGAAGTGAGTAGGGGCAACCCGAAAGCTACTGCGGAACACTTTTTTGACTAAAAAGCAATGAGCAAGGGCGCCCAACCTCCGGGCGCTTTTGCGTTTCAGGCGGAGAAATGTCCGCCTTCTCCCTCTCTTGTGTGAGTCGAAAACTACAAAATCTTGCTTAGGTAACTTGGCATTACATAAGAGACAAATCCACACAAATCACATCGTTGTCATTTATAGTGCCTGGAATGGAACAGTTCACCGGGCCTGATGATTTCCATGCCTGCAGTCGCAACGCCTGCAAGTCCGAGGCGATTGCCACCTTGAGCTGCGATTACAGGGGCCGCAGAGTCTCCCTCGTCGACCTGGAGCCCACCGGCGAGCCCGACCACTTTCACCTGTGTCCCGAGCACCTGAGGCGCTTCAGGCCCCCGGTCGGCTGGGAGACCGAGGACCTTCGCACCGGGGTCGATCCCGTCCAGGAGCGGACCAGAGTCAGCGCTTAGAGCGCAGTCCGGGCAACCCAGCTCAAACCCGCCGCTTCCGCCAAGCTCTCGATATCCACCGGGATTCCTTCCGCGGTGTTAGCATCCGCGTCGCTTATGTAACCGCTTACGGTAAGACGTGGTTGGGGCGCGGGAGTTGCAATGGCAATCGACAAGGAGCTGATCCGGCAGGTCAGGACTCTGGACAAATACGACCTTCGCCGCCTGAAGATCCTGGTGCAGGGAATGCTGGTTCAACAGGGCGAAGAGCTTGCCGAATCGGAGGCTCCGGCCTCGCCCGGCAAGGTCACCTATCGCCTCCAGCCGGTCAGCTGCGGCAAGCCGGGGTGCGGCAGGTGCCCTCACGGACCTTACTGGTACGCCTACTGGCGGGAAGAGGGAAAAGTAAGGTCCAGGTATATCGGGCGGCGGCTGACGGCCGACGAGCTCAAGCTGAGGAGGTAGCCGGGCCGGGGGGCCGGGGCTACTTGGTGGGACGCTGGGCGGTGGCGGCCAGGATCACGCTGGAGGTGGCCCTCCGGCGGAGCACGGCTTTACGCTCCAGCTCGGTGAGGCCTCCCCAAATTCCGTAAGCCTCCTTCGACTCCAGAGCATGCTCGAGACACTCCTGGTTCACGGGGCAGGTGCGGCAGATTGCCTTGGCGGCATCCTCCCGGTCTCGCTTCTCCTTCACGACCTCGGTGTGCTCGGGGCCGAAGAAGATGGTTGGGTCCATGCCTTTGCAGGCTGCTCGGTCCTGCCAGCGCGCTTCGGCTTCCAAAGAAGCGAGCTTTGAGGCAAGCGCCTTGTTGGTTTTCGTCTTTTTCGATGGGTGCTCGTCGTTCTTCAATGAACCGGTCCTGCTTTCTAGATGAGCTCAGCCGGGGGCCCACCCGGTTGTCAATTAAATGAACTTCTTGGCAAGAAAGTCTATATATAAGAATAAGGCACCTGGTGTCAGGATCAAGGGTCGAGTTTTTACCGAATAGGATGCTGTGGTGGATCTCAGGCAAATCTTCAAGGCCTACGATATCCGGGGGGTTTACCCCGATCAGATCGATGAGCCGATCGCGGCCAGAATAGGCGCCGCCTTTGCCTCGGTCACCGGGGCCGATAGCGTGGTCATCGGCAGGGACATGCGGGTTTCCTCGGAGCCGCTGGGAGACGCTTTCAAGGCGGGCGTCACCTCTCAGGGCTCCGGCGTTATCGATATCGGCCTCGTCTCCACCGATGCGCTCTACTTTGCGGCGGGTCATCTGGATATGCCCGGCGCAATGATCACGGCATCTCACAACCCGGCCAAGTACAACGGCATAAAGCTGTGCCTGGCAGGCGCGGCGCCGGTTGGTGAAGAAACGGGTTTGCGGGACATCCGGCGCCTTGCAGAGGAGGGCCTTGCGCCGTCGCCGAGTCCGGGGAGCGTCACCGAGCAGGACATCATCTCCAGGTTTGTGGACCACTGCCTGGGTGTGGTCGATGTTTCCGCCCTGAGACCCCTGAAAGTGGTGGTGGACGCCGCAAACGGAATGGCCGGTAAGATCGTCCCTCCCGTGTTCGAAGGGTTGCCGGTGGAGCTGATTGCGCTCTATTTCGAGCTCGACGGAACCTTTCCCAACCACCCGGCCGACCCGATTCAGGAAACAAACCTGGCGGATCTCATCGCGGCGATCAAGGAGAACCAGGCCGATCTCGGCCTGGCGTTCGACGGGGACGCCGATCGGGCGTTTCTCGTCGACGAGCTGGGTCAGCCTGCTTCCGGTAGCCTCGTCACGGCCCTGGTGGCGGCGGAGATACTTGCGGCCGACCCCGGCGCCTCGATCGTCTACAACCTGATCTGCTCGCGGGTGGTCCCCGAGACGATTGCCGAGCACGGGGGCAAGCCGATCCGGTCCCGGGTGGGCCACTCCTTCATCAAGCAGGTGATGGCTGAGACCGGGGCTGCTTTTGGGGGCGAGCACTCCGGCCACTACTACTTCCGGGCCAACTTTCGTGCCGACTCGGGGATACTGTGCGCTCTCAACGTCCTCCGGGCGCTGAGCCGTCAGGAGGCTCCCATGAGCGAGGTGCTCAGGCCCCTCCGCCGCTACTGGAACTCGGGTGAGCTGAACACTCACGTCGAGGACCAGCAGGGTGCCCTGCGGAGGCTGGCGGAGGCTTTTCCCGATCGTCTGCCCGACTGGACCGACGGGCTCACGATCGAGTACCCCGCCTGGTGGTTCAACGCCCGGGGATCGAACACGGAACCGCTGCTTCGCCTCAATGTGGAGGCTGAGAAGGCCGATTTGGGACGAGCCAAAACGGAGTATTTGCTCGAGCTCATACGAGGGTAGACCTGGGGGAACGATGGTCGAACAGGAGTTGATTGATCTGCTGATCTGCCCTAACTGCAAGGGCGCCATCGAGTACCGGCCGGACGATCAGGCGATCGTCTGCGTGGGCGAGTGCCGCTACCGGTACCCGGTGGTGAACGACATCCCGCACATGCTCATCGAGGAGGCAATCCTGCCTCCCAGCGAGCCTGCATGAGCCGG
>JBBDRH010000382.1:0-3169 GCA_040905645.1 Actinomycetota bacterium | reverse complement strand
TCGAAACGCTCACCATAGGTGTGCAGCCAGATTACCTCGCGCCCCAGCGCCACCGCTTCGGCAAACAGGCTGGCATCGGCGGTAATCGGCACGCGCAGGCCGGGTTGTTTCAGGTCCTTGGCGAAACGTGCGGTGAAGGCAGGATGGGCGAGGACGGCCGCGATATAGGCCATGAGATCGGGAGCGGAAACTTCGTGGCCGTAGGTTTCGGCGAGTTGCGCGAGAACGGCAGCAGACATGTTCGAACTTGTAGCGGCCGCGTTTGACCACAATGGGGATACTCGCCCTCCAAAGGAGCCCCGGAAGTGGTCAAGATCAGGAATCGCCCCTGCGATGGTGACCGCTGGCCCCTCCCCCGGCGCTACTCTTTCCAAAGCAGTCAGATAGACCTGCTGAACTGAGTGCCACGTCCAGAGCGTCGGATTAGGCTGATTAATGAGTCGGCCATCCGCAATGATCCACTGCCTGTCGAAGCTGCGAAACGAGTAAGGGACCAACGTTTCCACACTGCCCGTTTCATCAATGATCGGCTTCGGCGCGTCCACTTGATCACCGATCCTCGCCTTGAGCTTCTTGCGAATGTGCTTGTCACCGGGCTGACCATTGCGGAGATGCGGATGAAAGAGGTGCTCCTTAATCTCCACGTCCTTCTCCGCGATCAGCCGGTTCCACCTTGCGTCCAGGCTCTGCTTGTCCGGCGCGATCACCCAAGTCCGCCCCGGCATCACGCCCGAGCCGTCGTAGTCGAACAGGCTCTTGAGCGAAGGAAAGTCCGCCCATTGCCCAGTTGCCTCCGGCAGGAATGGTCCCCGCCACTCTTTCGGCGCATCCACCCAGTCTCCGCCAAGCGCTATCGCCGCCAGCGCCGTGAACTTCTCTTCGCGTCGCCCCTCCGGTAGCGAGCGGAAATGCACCCGGGCCGCCTGCTTCGCGTCCTTGCCTATCTTCCGCGCCGCCAGCACGATGCAGACCGGCTGCTGCACGCCCTGGAAAATCCGTGTCGCTACCTCCGGCTGATGCCCCTCGGGGGAACAGTCAATCACCCAGATGTCGGTGCAGCTTTCCCGCAGATCGGCCCGCATCTTCTGGAAGCCCGGGCCGTTGAGAAAGCCCGCCACCGTGATGAAGCAGATGATGCCTTCCTCGTCGGTCTCCTTGACGCCCGTCGCATCGAACTGCCCAGCCCCGAACACCTTCAGCGAAGCCCAGCGCCAGAAATAAATATAAAGGTTTTTCAGGTGCTTGGTGTGCGCGCCTACGCCCCAGCTGGCGGGTGGCCGCCACCGCTCCATCGGCGCTTGCGTGTCAACGGATCCGGCCTCGATCCAGCCGCCGCGCCCCTCGGCCTTTTCCTTGTAGGGCGGATTGCCGATGACCACCGTGATCGGCTGGCCCTTCTTGATCGCATTGGCTTCCTGCCGCGACCTCGCGATAGGCTGCATGATCGAGGGGATGTGCTCCTCCTCGACGAAAGGGTTACCGAGCGTATCGGTGATGTAGAGCCTGAGGTCCGGCAGCGCACCCCTGTTGCCTGCTGCCTCGGTCAGCTCGGCAAACTCGGCCAGCAGACGCAGTTGCGCTACGGCAAACGGACCAAACTGCAGCTCAAAACCGATTACCCGTTGCGCTGCCCCTTCCAGCGCCCCCGGAACACTGCCCGGGCCCAGATCGTCCCCGACGGTCCGCGCAATCGATCGCAGTACACCGAGCAGGAAAGTACCCGTTCCCACGGCCGGGTCAGCGATGATCACGTCATTGGATGCCAGGCCCTGCGCCCGACCAAACAATGGGCCGCGCAGCGCCTCATCCACCAGCCGCACCATGGCGTTCACCACTTCGGGCGGCGTGTAGTAGGAGCCGGTCTGCTTGCGGCGCTTGTTGTCGTACACCTCGAGGAAATGCTCGTAGAAGTAGAGCCAGGCGTCGGTATCGCCCTTGCTCAGCACCGACCACGTCACCTCCTCGAACACCCGAAGCATGGTGCCGAGCGAGGTTTCCAAAGCCTTCTGATGCTCGGCGTCATCGGTCAGCAGCCGCAGGGCGGTGCCGATCAGCGAGTTGGACTGGCGCAGCGCATTGGCCGCCTGGTCAACGCCGCCTGCGAGAGAGATGTTGCCGGCACGGGCGATGAGCAGCCCGAAGGTCACCGCCTGTGCATAGCCGTCGGCGAAGCTCTCGTCATCGGCCTCGGGAAACAGCCACATGCGCCAGTCGGCGGCGAGGCTGGTCAGCCCGGCATTCCTCGCCTTCAGTTGTTCCGTCACTTCCTCACGCATCAGCCGGCAGAGCCGGGCGCTGATCTCGGCCAGTTGCTTGGGGGACCTCGGTGCTATTGGCTTCCAGTTCAGGAAGTCCCCGACCAGCGCCACGAGGCTCATCGGCGCCGCGAGAGAACTCCCCGACGTCTCGACATCACCTTCGAGCTTCACGACCTCGCCGACGCGGTCGCCGTCCTGCCAGAGGCTGAAGGTATTGCCGTCGGTGTAGAGCAGGTTCGGCAGCGACTTCAGCCGTTCCCACTGCGCCTTGTCATGCTGTCCACTAAACCGAAGCGGATTGGCGCCCTTCCCCGGCGCCTTGACCTCAATGAACCCTACTAAGGCGTTGCGTACGGTGACGGCATAATCCGGCCTTGTGCGGCTTTCGGACAGGGTGGTTTCGCCGATCAGGTCCACCGCGCCTTGCGCATGCCCCGCTAAGCCGGCGAGTTCTGCCATCAACGCTTCGAGCGGCCCCCGGAGCTGATCCTCAGGAGCACCAGCTATTGCCGGATTGCTGAGCTTGGCCGCCGTGCTTCTGCCGAAGTCAGAAATGGCCTCGTCCAGAGTCTTGGTCACCATGAGTCCCCCTGGACGCAAGCTAACCGTTTCCGCTGGAAAGGAAACCCGCCCCGCCGACGTCCGACGCTCGCGAGCCTTACACCCCCCTCAGCTCAACCGCACATCCACCACCCCGTCCAGCGCCTTGATCCCCCCCGCCAGCTCCGCGCTCAACCGATACCCGCCCTTCAGCTCGATCTCGTACTCCCTTGCGCCCTGGTCGCGGGCGACGATGAAGATCACCTGGCCTTCGCCGCCCGGCTTCAGCTGGGCGCGGATCGAAGAGAGGCAGCGGTCGGTGCCGGTGAAGACGGTGAGGCGGCGGCCGATCTTTTCGGCGGCCTGGTCGA
>JBBDRH010000381.1:0-19543 GCA_040905645.1 Actinomycetota bacterium | reverse complement strand
ACATCCGGGGCCTGCGGCTGTCTGGCCTGGTGGCGTGGTTGGCCTGGCTGGGTGTCCACATCTGGTTCCTCATCGGCTTCCGCAATCGATTCGTCGTGATGCTGGAGTGGGCCCGGGCGTACTTCACATCCGAGAAGCAGGCGCGGTTGATCACCGAGGAGGTCGACAGGATCCTGGGACCTCTGTAGATCGCCTTTCCAAATCGACCGCCTGACCCCCAACCAAAAGTCAGTCACAAAGTTTCTGTAAGGCTTGAGCATGCAGGCGCTCCTACCGGTGTATCGATCACCGAGGAAAGGAGCGGCACATGCCGGCACTCAGGACAACCCGAGCCCCAAACAAGCGGATCCACCCATACAAACTGGGCCTGTTAAGGCGGGCGACCAAGGCTGCCGCGGCAGCCGTAGTGCTGGCGAGCATCGCCGGGGCGTTGCGCGCGGTGGCGGCGCAGCGCCAGGCGGAAAAGATCGCGGCCCAAACCGACACCGGCTCGGCACGGCTGCGGGTTACCTCGGGCGAGTACGTGCCCGCCGGGGGGTTCACCGCAGCCTCGGACCCAAGTCTCAATATCCAGTCGTTGACCTTCGCGATGCTCGATTCCGGCCAGACTCCACCCGAGCCTCAGCTCTTCGACGATTCCCCGCCTTTCGGGAGCAATCTGGCCATCCAGGTCGAGTTCACAGGACCGGCGCTGCGCAGGGGAGAGCGGATGGGGCTGCATCTCAGCCAGGCCGGGATCCCCGGGTTCACCAAGGTTTCCGTCGACGCACAGCCGGTCGGTTGTTCGGCCGCGGGATGCACCTACCAGGCCCAGATTCCCGTCATCTCCGGAGCTCCGGCGCCCGGCAGCCTTTCGGCGGCGGTGGTTCTGGAAGCTGGCGGAGCACACTCCAAGAGTCCGGCCAAGGACCTCGTCTGGTCCCTGGAGTGCGACAGCGATCCGGGCACGGTCAAACCCTTCTGCACGGAGCCCACCGGCAGCTACGAGGTCTCGGGCAAGGTCGAGTACTACCGCCGGGAGCTGGTGGCCAAGCCGGGCAACGATCCTCACCCGAAAGCTCCCCAGTACGAGTACTCGGGACTGAGCCCCTCGCAGAAGGTGCCCGCCCGGGAGCTGCTGGTGCGCCTGACCGACGGCTGCGGGCTGTACACGGACACCTTCACCGATGCCGAGGGTGACTACTCCATCCCGTTCCTGAGCTGGTGCGGGGAGAAGGATGCGAAGGTGACCGCCTACTCACTGAGCGGACCCGGTGCGGGCAAGCAGGTGGCCTTGGGTCTGCACACGGGCAACCCGGTCGCACAGAGTTACGACGAGCTGCAGGACGACCCTTCCCAGTACACGGTCATCTCCGGAGAGGTCGGCACCTTCAACCCGGAGCAGGATGCCGAGGACCCGGGCGGGCTCACTCTGAACCGGGCTTTCAGCTACAACGCGGAGGGCACGCTCGCGGAGCAGGGTAAGTTCTCCCGCAGCGGCGAGGTGGCCAGGGCATTCACGATTCTCGGCAACGCCATGAAGTCCCTGGACTACTACCGCCAGCTGGTCGATCCGGACCGGCTCCCGCAGATCAACATCGTCCTGACCGATGCATTCCTGGTCGACGAGGACAATTTCAACATCTACATGCCGGCCAGATCCCAAATGATCTACATCACCCCGGACTCCGAGTGGTCGTTCTGGGCGGTGGCGCACGAGACCGGCCACTACTTCGACGGCGGGATCCTGGTCGAGGGCGGCCTCACCAACTACGGCCGGTGGGGGGAGCCGATGGCCAACGTCCGGGCGGGCATGATCATCGGCAGCTCGTGGATGGCGGCCCGGGAGGGCGTGGCGGCGGAGAACCTGGACGTCCAGGGGACCTGGGACGACATGGAGTCGGAGGTGCTCCCCCCGGAGAGCCTGCCGCTCAGCGGCCCGGGTAGCGGCTGGGTCTGGCGCATCCTGTGGGACCTGCACGACGGGGGGCCCGAGACCGCGGAGCCGCTGGAGTTAGGCTTCGGCGAGTTCGACCAGTGGAACGGCGGCGGCGGATCCGATCAGCCTAACCAGCACCTGCTGAACGGGGTGGTCATGGAGTACCTGCCGCAACTTAACGGCAGGTTCATCCCGACTACGAGGACCGCGGCCAGTCGGGGCCGGATGTCGTGGACATGCTCGACGGCTTCGCCTGCCTCTACGATTTGAGCCATCTGCAGATGGAAACCATGCTCCACGAGGTGATGAACTACGACTACGACTTCGCCCACTGTTCCGAGCCGGACGACTTCGAGCCGTAAATCTCCACCTGCTGGTTGCCGCCCTCGGATTTAGTCCGGGGGCGGTTCCGCGCCCCTCCGGGATTCGGACCGGGGGCGGTTGGCTAGACCAGAGACTTGGCGAGGATCTCCGGGTCGGTGGTCGGCGCCAGGCAGGCGTAGTGCTCGCACACGTAGGCAGTAGGCTTGCCGCCGATGGCGTTCTTACCTTCCAGCATCGGAGAGTCGATGCCGGGCGGCGCTCCCGCCAGCACCTTGTTGGGGATGAACCTGCTCCACACCTGCTGGATCAGCGGCCTCGCCTCCTCGCGATCGCCGACGATGACTATCTCCTTCGGCACCGAGAGGAGGAAGTCGAGTGAGCTGAGGAAGGTGCCCGTCGCCTGGGGAGCCCCGGTCAGGTACGACTTGGCCATCTCCAGGATCTCCTTCGCTCGCTCGGTGAGCGACTCATCGCCGGTCAGCATCGCCAGCTTCTGGAACACGTGGCTCGCCACTGCGTTGGGGGCGGGCGTGACGCTCTCGGAGATCTCCTTCTGCCTCATGATCAGCTTCTCGTGATCCCTGCCGGTGGTGAACAGCCCGCTGTCCTCATCGTCCCAGAACTTTTCCAGCATGGTCGCAGCGAGCTCTTTCGACGCCTCCAGCCACCTCGGCTCGAAGGTTGCCTCCCACAGGGTCAACAACCCCTCGGCCAGGTAGGCGTAGTCCTCCAGCATCCCCAGCACCCGGGACTGAGAGTCCTTGTAGGAGTGGAGCAGCCTCCCCGAGCCGTCGTGGACGTTGTCGAGGATGAAGCCTGCCGCCCGGGATGCTTCGTCGATCAGATCCTGCCGCTCGAAAGCCATGCCTGCTTCCGCCAGGGCGCCGATAGTCAGGCCGTTCCAGGAGGTGAGCGCCTTGTCGTCCCGGCCAGGCCGGATGCGAGGAGCCCTCGCCTCGAACAGCTTGGACCTGGCTTCCAGGGGGGGATCGTCGGAGACGGCGGTCAGGATGTTGGATCCCTCGAAGTTCCCTTCGGGAGTGACCCCGTAATAGCCGGCTGCCTCCGGAGCAATCTGCATGAACTCCTCATGCGACCACACGTAGAACCTGCCCTCGTGCCCCTCGGAGTCGGCGTCCTCGCTGGCGTAGAAGACGCCGGTGGAGTCCTGCATGTCCCTAATCAGATACTCGAGCGTCTCCACCGCAATCCGCTTGTAGAGGGGCGAGCCGTCGAGCTGCCACGCCCGGGTGTACAGCCGGGAGAGCTGGGCATTGTCGTAGAGCATCTTCTCGAAGTGGGGGGTCAGCCAGGTCCTGTCGACGGTGTACCGGGCGAACCCTCCCCCGATCTGGTCGTAGATCCCGCCCAGGGCCATCGACCTGAGAGTGTGGTGAACCATCTCGGGCGCGTGCGCCTGCTTCGCATGAGCCATCCGGAGCAGGAAGTCCAGGACCGGTGGCTGAGGGAACTTCGGAGCCGACCCGAATCCGCCGAAGACCGGGTCGAATGCTCTCTCCAGCTTGGCCACCGCGTTCGAGAGGATCTCCTCCGAAAGCTCGCCCTCACCCTTCGGGGGGTGGTTGAGCGCCGAGATCCGCTCGACCAGCTCCATTCCCTCGCGCACGACTTGCTCGCCGCTCTCGTTCCAGGCCCGGGTGACCCCATCCATGATTCTTTTGAACGATGGGAGGCCGGGCCGGTCCCGGGGCGGAAAGTAGGTGCCGCCGAAGAAGGGGATGCCCTCCGGCGAGGCGAAGACCGTCATCGGCCACCCGCCCTGTCCGGCGATGGCCTGGACCGCATCCATGTAGATGGCGTCGATGTCGGGACGCTCCTCCCGGTCCACCTTGATGCACACGAAGTTGTGGTTCATGATCTCGGCCGTGTCCGGGTCCTCGAAGGACTCACGCTCCATCACGTGGCACCAGTGGCAGGCTGCGTAGCCGATCGAGATCAAAAGCGGCTTGTTGGCTTCACGGGCCTTGCTCAGCGCCTCCTCTCCCCACGGATGCCAATCGACCGGGTTGTAGGCGTGCTGAAGCAGGTAGGGGCTGGTCTCGTCGATCAGGCGGTTGGGTTGCCTGTCCGCGAGCGGGGGCGCTTCCGACATGTGCCAATGGGCCTTTCGAGTATTAGGGAAGCCGACCTATTCACGCTATCCCACGCCGGGAAATATATCCGTACTGGCCGGCTGAGCGATCGACTCCCGGACAAAATAGAATTGGGCTTTCCGTCCAAGAAAAGAGGTAGTACTCCATGGCCGTGGTAAAGACGATTGATCTGGTGGGAGTCTCGTTCAAGAGCTGGCGGGATGCCGCGCAGGAAGCTCTCAACGAGGCGGGCAAGTCGCTTCGAGGGATCGAGGCCATGGAAATCCTGGACACGTCCTGTACCGTTGAGAACAATGAGATCAAGGAGTACCTGACTCACGTTCGCATCAAGTTCCGGATCGAACGTTCGTAACCTCCCCCTGGCTCCCGGGGTGAACTCACCAAGGAAAGTAAAAATCAAAATGAGCGAATCCAAGCCGTGCATTTTACTGTCCGAAGCTCACGAAGTGAGCGTAGGCAGAGCCTTTTCCGGTCCGCAGCGACCGAAGGGAGCGTAGGCCGTGCCTGGGATCGCGCTTGTCGGCACGCAGTGGGGCGACGAGGGAAAAGGCAAGGTCACCCACCTGATGGCCGACCAGATGGACATGGTCGTGCGCTACTCCGGCGGCAACAACGCCGGCCACACAGTCATAGTCGGAAGCGAGACCTTCAAGCTGCACCTGCTTCCGGCGGGAGTGCTCTATCCCCACATCGTCCCCGTGATCGGGCCGGGGGTGGTGGTGGATCCGAAGGTCCTGCTGGACGAGATGGACGGCCTCGAGGCGCGGGGCGTGTCTATGGACAAGCTGGTGATCTCGGGCAACGCCCACGTGATCATGCCCTATCACCGGGAGATCGACCATCTGACCGAGCGCCGGCTGGGCAAGATGAAGCTGGGGACCACCAAGCGGGGCATCGGTCCCGCCTACGCCGACAAGGCCTCCCGGATAGGGATCCGGGTGCAGGACCTGCTGGACCAGAAGATCTTCACCGCCAAGCTCGAGGTCAACCTGCGGGAGAAGAACCTACTGCTCACCAAGATCTACGGGCGCCTGCCGATCAAGCTCGACACGATCCTGGAGGAGTACCTCGGCTTTGCCGACCGACTGTCCAGGCACATCACCGATACGGTCGCGGTCGTTCACGGCGCCCTGGACGACGAACGCAACGTCCTGTTCGAGGGTGCCCAGGGCACTCTGCTCGACCTGGACCACGGCACCTATCCGTTTGTGACCTCGTCGAACCCGA
Organism: Actinomycetota bacterium; assembly: GCA_040905645.1. Classification (GTDB taxonomy): domain Bacteria; phylum Actinomycetota; class CADDZG01; order JAHWKV01; family JAHWKV01; genus JBBDRH01. Next base: position 13,960 of record JBBDRH010000381.1, on the reverse strand, counting down.
TCGCAGGCGGCCTGTGCGCCGGGGCCGGCGTCGGGCCCAAGGCGGTGGAGCGAATCATCGGCGTCACCAAGGCGTACATCACCCGGGTGGGCGAGGGGCCGTTTCCCTCCGAGGATCACGGCAGCGACGGCCTGGAGATGGTCAACCGGGGCAAGGAGTACGGGGCCACCACCGGCAGGCAGCGCCGCTGCGGCTGGTTCGATGCGGTCGTCGGCCGTTACGCCGCCCGGCTCAACTCGCTAACCGAGATCTTCCTGACCAAGCTCGACGTGCTGAGCGCCTTCGACTCGATAAAGATCTGTGTCGGTTACGTGTACGAGGGCCAGAAGTACGAGAGCTTCCCGCCGCATCAGACGATCTTTCACAAGGCGCAGCCCATTTACGAGGAGATGCCCGGCTGGCGTACCGACATCAGCCACGCCCGGGAGTGGGACGAGCTCCCCCGGGACGCCCAGAACTACGTCCGCAGGATCGAGGACCTCGTGGGAGTTCCGGTCACCGACATCTCGGTAGGGGCCGAGGCCAAAGAGACGGTCTCCCGCCGGGCGTGAGAGCACTGGTAGTAGGAGCCGGCGGACGCGAGCACGCCCTGGTCTGGAAGCTGGCGCAGGGCCGGTACATCGACGAGATCCATGCCGCGCCGGGCAACCCCGGAATGGCCGGACAGGCCACTCTCCACGACGTGCCGGTGGCGGACATCGACGGACTGGTCGAACTGGCGGTGTCGCTGCACGCCGATGTGGTGATCGTCGGTCCGGAGGTTCCCCTGGCAGAGGGACTCTCCGATGCCCTCGCCGAACGAGGCATCAAGGTCTTCGGCCCCACCAAGAGCGGCGCCCGCCTGGAGTCGAGCAAGATCTTCGCCAAGCAGCTCATGAAAAAGGCCGGCATCCCGACCGCGGAAGCCAGGGCCTTCGACGACATCGACGAAGCCAGCGAGTACATCCAGTTCCGCCACCGCCCGGTCGTGATCAAGGCCAACGGACTGGCGGCCGGGAAGGGGGTCGTGGTCTGCCGCTACGTGCCCGAGGCCATCAAGGCTCTGGTTGAGATGATGCAGGACCGCAAGTTCGGCGATGCCGGCACCACCGTGCTGGTGGAGGACATGATGGAAGGCGAGGAGTTGTCGATCCTGGCTTTCTGCGACGGCAAAAACGTCCTGCCGCTGCCCGCAGCCCAGGATTACAAACGTGCCTACGACCGCAACAAGGGGCCCAACACCGGCGGCATGGGGTCCTACTCGCCGGTGGCAGTCTGCACCGACGAGGTCATGGACCAGGCGATGGACAAGGTCCTCCAGCCATGCGCCGACGCGCTGGTGAAGGAGGGCGAGAACTATGTGGGAGTGATCTACGCCGGGCTGATGATGACCGAGCAAGGCCTCAAGGTGGTCGAGTTCAACTGCCGGTTCGGCGACCCGGAGACGCAGGCGATCCTGCCCCGGCTCGAGTCGGACCTCGGCGAGCTGATCCTGGCCTCGATCGAGCGGTCCCTACCCGGCATGGAGATCAAGGTGAGCGACAGAGCGTGCGTTGCGGTCGTGGCGGCGTCCGGCGGGTACCCGGAGCAGGAGCCGCTGCAGACCGGCTTCGAGATCGAGGGCCTCGAGGCAGCAGGCCGGCTGGAGGATGTGGTGGTCTTCCATGCCGCCACGAAGGCTCAGAACGACCGCCTGGTGACCTCAGGCGGGCGCGTGCTTTCGGTCAGTGCCTTAGGCGATAACCTCGAAGCCGCCCGCACGAACGCCTACGAGGCCATTGAGGGCATCAGCTTCCAGGGAATGAGGTTCCGGGCGGACATCGCCAAGGGCAAGTAGGGTTTCAGACTGGGCCCACGAGTACTCCAAGCTAGCGGCGGGACCTGGCTTGGGCTTACAAGACCATCGGCGGCATCCAGGGCATGAGGTTCCGGGCGGACATCCTGCGAGGAAAGTACTTTGAATCAGATCCGATCGTGAACTCGGGGTGCCGCCTGCCAGAATAGCAACCGAGCAGGTTAACTCCCCAGGCTCCGCAGGTAGTGATCAACCCCGGTTGCTACCAGTCCGAAGTCCCTGATGAATCGACTGAGGGTACGCGACGGGGCCAGTTGCTGACCGACGAATCGTTGAGGTCCTCTGCGTCTGTTGCAGGCAGTAATCAAGAGTTTCTTCTTTGCCCTTGTCATAGAAACGTAGAGGAGCCTACGAGACTCGTTGAACTCGGGGCCCTGAGACTCGCCTGGAATAACCTCGTCCTCGACTTGGAGCAGCACCACTAGATCGGCACTCAATCCTTTCGCCCCGTGCATAGTAGTGATTGTCACGTGATTTTCTAGGGTTGCCGGCAACGTTTCGCTTAGTCCAGTCATTGCGACGAGGAGGTCCTGTACGAACCGTGAAGTTGGTCTGGCGTCGGACTCGTTAGTAGTGCCGGTTGGATCAACCGACGATTCGTCTGTCACGAGAAGCGACGCTGCCGTCTCATTTAGGATCGCCACCGTGTCCTCTGGCAACTCAAGCTCAAGGCACGCGCGAGCGAGCCAATTTGCAAAGTTTTCGTCGTAGTGAGGTTCGATTGAAGAAGCACGTTGCTTAATGGCATGAACGGCTGCGAATAGTGGCTCAAAACGGCCTGGTGGGAAGTCGCTCGGCCGTGTTCGGGCAATCTCTAGCGCTCGGGTGAAACGTAGCCCGTTTTCGAAGGCGAATTCCACCAGGCGGCGAATCCTAGTCGTCCCAATGTTGTTGTCCTCCAGCTGGAGGAGTGCCCGAATTGCTAAGTCATCGAGCTCTCCCGATTCCCGAAGACGAACCGAAAGAATTAGGTACTCGAGCAGGATTTGGAAGTCGTCCTCCATGGTTTGTCCTTTTCGCGGAAGATAGGCCTGAATTCCGAAGCCTTGCAACGCACCCTGCACAGCTCCTGAAACTCTTCCTCCCTTATCCGACTTCATAAGTATCAGGACCTGTTCTGGCGCCAAGCCTCTAGAAATCTCTCTTTCAACGATGCGTGCGACTCCAGCGGCCTCTGAAGCCTCATTGGGAAATCGGACCAGATGGACGCTGGCTGGCCAATCAGTAACCGAAATCAATGCCTTCGGAACGCGGTCAAGTTCCTGTTCGATCAGCCAGTTCGCGATCTCCACGACAGCAGGGCCGCAGCGCATGCATTCCATGAGTTGCGGCGCCCAACTTTGATAGGTGGACGCAAAAGACCTTATTCCAAGCGGGTGGGCGTGACGGAAGAGGTAAATGCTCTGATCGTCATCCCCCGCTCCGAGAATTTCTGCGTTGGATCTCTCGACAATGAATCGAATGGCATCAAGATCGCACCTGTTTAGGTCCTGGTATTCGTCCACCAAAACGACACTGAAGTTTTCGGCGGGTGAGAAATCTGGATTCGAACGGAGCTCACAAAGTAGTTGGTACACAAGCTCCGATCGAAGCGTGTAGCCGTAGACCTCACGGTGCTGGCGCCACGCAGTAAGGAACCCAGGATCTGGGTGACCGGATTCCCAGCCGTCTCCGTCGGCGGCAAGGGTATCCCAATCGTCGGCAAGCCGGTCAAGTGCCCCGTTTCTTCTGTTGTTGGTTATCGCTCTAACGTCCCTATCGAGAATTTGAGCCAGCTCCTCTACAACGATCCAACGCTCTTCCCAATTGCCAGCGACTCGGATTGGCTCAGGTAGCTGACTGGCTCCTTCCCGGAGAATCTCACTCAAAGCATAAGAATGAACTGTTGAGACTCGTACTTGCTTACCAACCTGCCCTAGGCGTTGCTCAAGTCGTGCGCGCATTTCGGCAGCCGCCGCTCTCGTAAAGGCCAACGCGAGGATCCTCGACGGTGAAACGCGGAGTTCTTCCACAAGAAATTGAATTCGACGAACAAGAACGAATGTCTTCCCTGTGCCAGGACCCGCCAACACCACCATGTTTTGCCGTTGGGCTCCGGCAATCACTCGTTGCGCGCCTCTTAAGCCATCATCCCAGACCATTTATTCTCCTCAATGGGAAATTAAGCCTGATCCTTCACTAGAACTTGGTCAAGACACGGCGTTGGGTGGATGAGACCCTGAACCATAGGCGAACCCAGTTTCAGATCTACTACCTTTTTATCTTGAGGAACGGGCACATTTGTTCCAACCCGTTTTGAGCCCTTTTGCCGAGGAGTGAAGCGGCTCTCTTCCGGATAAGGAGCTAAGTTCGCCACGCGACGATTGGGGCGCTGATCCGGAGCCAGGAAGCGGGAGACAGCCTACTTGCCTAAGAGAGCATCAGCTCCAGGGATGATCTTCTGTGTAGGGGCATAGGAAGACGAGAGGTTAAAATCTCCTTTTCCGCAAGGAACATTTATCTCCCCTTTGGGAGCATCTCCCGCCTTTGGCGCCGCCAAGACTCAAGCCTACGTACGACCAAAACCAAGAGCCTTGAATCGGACTTAGTCGCCCCCGGTTTCAGCCGTCAGCGCCAGGGCCTCGTTCACCGGCATTGAAAAGCCGGGGAGAGAGGTGGAGATCACCACTTCGCCGGGAAATACGAGAAGCGGAGCAGGGTAGTCGTCTTCGGACAGCCGGTAAACCTCGACTCGGTCCACCTCGACGTCGGCGTACCAGTACTCGGGAACCCCAAACCGGGCGTAGAGCTCCCGTTTGCGGACCAGCTCCAAACGCCGGGTTGAGGGCGAAGAGATCTCCACGACCAAATCGGGAGCGTCCTTGATCAGCTTCTTCTCAATCCGCTCGGCGTGATCGGCTCGAATGAACAGCACATCCGGCTCGACGACGTTGTCCTCGGCGAAATAGACGTCCAGCGGCGCAGGGAAAACCTCGCCGCCGTTTTGTTTGGCGTAAGCCGCGAGCGCTACCACGATGTTGACCACCGCCCTCTGGTGTCTGGTCACCGGCGACGGAGTCACGATCAGCTCGCCGTCGATGATCTCGCGGCGAAGGTTGTCGTCGGGGAAGTTCTCCAGGTCGGCGTAGGTGTACCGCCGGAAGCCTGTCTCTGCTGAAAGAGCCATCGCGGACCTCCTGTATCCATTCCGCAAACGGTAGCGGCTGCCTATGACAGTCTACGCTTGCGATTCGCCGAAAAGAGGTCTGACATGAACCGTAACCAGGACGTTGATCGATGGCTCGACGAGCATGCACATCCCCTCGACGACGCCCGGCGCCGGGTGCGGGAGATCATCCTCGAGGCCGACGAGCGCGTTACCGAATCGATCAAGTGGAGCACGCCGACCTTTGCATACAAAGGCAACATCGCCAGCTTCAACCCATCGAAAAACCTGATCAGCATCCTTTTCCACCGTGGGGCCGAGATCCCGGGCGACCACCCGCGCCTGGAGGGCGAGGGCAGGCTGGCACGCACGATGCGTTTCGCCAATAGCAACGAAGTGGAAGCTAGGCGGGCCGAGCTGGAAGCGGTCATTCGGGCGTGGTGTGAGTGGAAGGCGGGCTCGTCCGGGGGCTGACGCCTTTGTCCGCTGCCCGACTGACTTAGACTGTGATAGGGGCCTTTCCGGACGATCAGCTCACAGTCCGCGCCACGCGGGGATTCTTACCTCGAGGCTTTTGAAGTGCCGACCCTTTTGTGACTCGTAAATCTATGTGGAGGTAAAGATGGCACTTGCGCCGCCGCTCGTGGGAATCGTTATGGGAAGCGCCTCGGATCAGCCGAAGATGCAGGCTGCCGAGATCATCCTGGATAGGTTCAACGTCCCCTACGAGTCCAATGTGATCAGTGCCCATCGCATGCCCGACCAGGCCCACGAGTACTCGAAGCTGGCGGAGGAGCGGGGCCTCGAGGTGATCATCGCCGCCGCCGGGCGGGCGGCTCACCTGGCCGGGGTCATGGCCGCCAACACCATCCTGCCGGTGATCGGGGTACCGGTCTTCGGAGGGCACCTGGGCGGGGCCGACTCGCTGTACTCGACGGTTCAGATGCCCTCGGGCGTGCCGGTGGCGACAGTGGGCATCGACCAGGCCACGAACGCGGCCATTTTGGCGGTCCAGATCCTTGCCGGCGGCCGGGCGGACCTTAAGGAGAAGCTGCGCAGCTTCAAGAGGGAGCTTGCCCAGGGGCTGAAGGTTTGATCGATAGATACACCCGGCCGGAGATGGCCGAGGTCTGGAGCGAGCAGACCAAGCTGAGCCACTGGCTGGACATCGAGATCCTCGCCACCGAGGCACGGGTCAAGCGGGGCGAGGTCCCCGCTGAGGACCTGGAGACGATCAGGGCGAAGGCAGCCTTCGACGTGGATCGGGTCAAGGAGATCGAGCGGAAGACCCGGCACGACGTTGCCGCCTTCCTCGACAACCTGGCCGAGAGTATCGGCCCGGCATCCCGGTGGCTCCATTTCGGGATGACTTCGTCCGATGTTCTGGACACCGGCCTGGCACTGCAGATGCGCGACGCCGCCGACCTTTTGTTGAAGGGCCTGGACGGCCTAATTGCAGTTACGATTCGCAGGGCCCGGGAGCACGCGCACAGCTTCATGTCCGGCCGCACCCACGGCATTCACGCCGAGCCGATCACCTTCGGCCTCAAGCTGGCCGGGTGGGCGTTCGAGCTGGATCGGGACCGGACCCGTCTGCGCACCGCCCGCAGGACTATCTCGGCAGGCAAGATCTCCGGAGTGGTGGGCACCTTCGCCGGAGGGGATCCCGAGATCGAGAGGTACGTGTGCGATGCCCTCGGCCTCGAGCCCGACCCCTGCTCCACACAGGTGATCGCCCGGGACCGCCACGCCGAGCTCACCGCAACCCTGGGCATCATCGCCGGGACGCTGGACCGCATGGCCACCGAGATAAGGCATCTGGCCCGCACCGAGGTGGCCGAGGTGCAGGAGCCCTTCGCCACCGGGGAGCAGAAGGGCTCGTCGGCCATGCCCCACAAGCGCAACCCGTGGCGTTGCGAGCGCCTCTCGGGCATGGCGCGGATCGTCAGGGCCTCGGTCACGCCCGCGATCGAGAACATGGCCCTGTGGCACGAGCGGGACATCTCGCACTCCTCGGTCGAGCGGGTGATGCTGCCCGATGCCTGCATGGCGCTGGACTTCATGCTGGCCGAGGCCACCGCGCTGGTGGACGGCATGGTGGTCGACACCCGGCGGATGCTGGAGAACATGGAGGAGTCCCACGGGCTGATGTTCTCTCAGAAACTGCTGCTGGGGCTGATCGAAAAGGGCATGCCGCGCGACGACGCCTACCGCGTGGTTCAGAAGGCTTCCGCCACCGCCTGGGAGACCCACTCGCACCTGCGGGGCGTCCTCAGCAACACTCCGGAGGTGACCTCGAGGCTGGGGCCGGTGGAGCTCGACGACGTCTTCGACGAGGAAAGGTATCTTGAGCACGTGGGCCACGCCATCGACCGGCTGAAGGAGATAGAGGCTTAAGTGAGCGTTGCTGCTCTCGAGCTCCCGCTGCGCAAGATTGCTTCCGGCAAGGTCCGGGAGATCTTCGAGATCGACGATGAGCGCCTGCTCTTCGTTGCCAGCGACCGTATCTCGGCCTACGACGTGGTCATGAACGAACAGATCCCCGACAAGGGGCGCGTCTTGACCGGCATGACCGAGCACTGGCTGAAGCTGGCCGGAGAGATCCCCAACCACCTTCTGTCGATGTCGTTGGCCGACCTGCCCGATCAGGTGCAGCCGTTTGCCGAGGAGCTGGGCGGGCGGTTCATGGTCGTGCGCCGGCTGAACATGATGCCCGTGGAGTTCGTGGTCCGGGGCTACCTGGTGGGATCCGGGTGGGCGGAGTACCAACGGAACGGCACCATCGCCGGGCTCAAGCTGCCGGAGGGCTTGCGGGAGGCCGACAAGCTCCCGGCGCCGGTCTTCACCCCGGCCACCAAGGCGGTCACCGGCCACGACGAGAACATCTCCGAGAAGACTGCGGGGGAGATCGTCGGAGAGGCCCGGATGCAAACGGCCCGCGACTACGCCTTCGCCCTTTACGAGATGGCCGCGAGCTACGCCGAGGAGCGGGGCATCATCGTGGCCGATACCAAGTTCGAGTTCGGCATGCGGGACGGCGAGGTGGTCCTGGCCGACGAAGTTCTCACCCCGGACTCGTCCCGCTTCTGGCCGGCAGATGAGTGGCAGCCGGGCGCCAACCCGCCGTCGTTCGACAAGCAGTTCCTGCGGGACTGGCTGAGCGGCCTCGACTGGAACAAGGAGCCTCCTCCTCCGACGCTGCCGGCCGACGTCATCGAAGGCACCCGCAGGCGGTACCTGGAGGCTTACGAGCGCGTCACCGGGCGATCGTTCGACGAATACATGGAGGCAGCCTCCTCATGAAATTCGCCGCCAACATCGACGTCATGCCCAAACAGGAGATCTCCGACCCGCAGGGCCAGGCGGTCGAGCGGACGCTGCCGGGCCTGGGGTTCGACTCGGTCCGGGAGGTCCGCATCGGCAAACGGATCGAGATCGTGCTGGAGGCGGCGGACCAGGCAGCCGCCGAGGCGATGGCCGTTGCGATGTGCGACAAGATGCTCGCCAACCCGGTCATCGAGGACTACGAGCTGGAGGTAATCGAAGTCGAGAACGCCGGTTGACCCCGACCATCGGGGTTGTGGTCTTCCCCGGATCCAACTGCGACCGGGACGCCGACTACTCGTTTGACTACCTCGGAGCGGACACCAGGTTCATCTGGCACCTCGAGACCGACCTTGAGGGGCTGGACGCTGTCGTCCTCCCGGGCGGGTTCAGCTATGGCGACTACCTGCGCACCGGGGCGATGGCCGCCTACTCGCCGGTGATGCAGTCGGTCAAGGACTTTGCGGCGGACGGGAAGCTGGTGATCGGCATCTGCAACGGCTTTCAGATCCTGTGCGAGGCGGGCCTTCTGCCGGGCGCGCTGAGAAGGAACCGGGGCCTGAGGTTCCGCTGCCTGCCGGTGCGCATCCGGGTCGAGAACACCGAGTCGCCGTTCACCTCGAACAGCATGTGGCCCGGCCAGGTGCTGACGATTCCGATCGCCCACTTCGACGGCAACTACTACTGCACCGATGAGGACCTCGAGGAGCTGCTCGCCGACCGGCGCATCGCCTTCAGGTACTGCGACGTCCACGGAGAGCCGGCCGACGAGGCCAACCCGAACGGCTCGGTGTGGAACATCGCAGGGATCCTCAACGAGGGCCGCAACGTGCTGGGCATGATGCCCCACCCGGAACGGGCGGTGGACCCGGTGGTCGGAGGAACCGACGGTCGGCTGATCCTGTCCTCGATGCTCACCTCGCTGGTGGGGTCCGAAACGGAATGACCGAGGAGGACCTCCACCGCTCGCTGGGCCTGACCGATGAGGAGTACGACAAGATCGTCGACATCCTCGGCCGGGAGCCCAACCACGCCGAGCTGGCGATGTACTCGGTCATGTGGTCCGAGCACTGCTCGTACAAGTCCAGCAGGGTCCATCTCAAGGACCTGCCGACCGAGGGGCCGCACGTGCTCATCGGCCCCGGGGAGGGCGCCGGAGTGATCCAGGTGGGCAACCAGGCGGTGGCGATGCGAATCGAGTCCCACAACCACCCCTCATTTGTCGAGCCGGTGCAGGGGGCGGCCACCGGCATCGGCGGAGTGGTGCGGGATGTGGTGTCGATGGGGGCGCGCCCGATCGCCCTGCTGGACTCGCTGCGCTTCGGTGCTCTGCCCACCGACACCGAGGAGGACCAGACCGCAGAACGCAACCGGTTCCTTACCGCCGGCGTGGTCGCGGGCATCTCCTCCTACGGCAACTGCATCGGGGTGCCGACCGTGGGGGGCGAGACCAAGTTCGAGGCTACCTACGCCGGCAACCCGCTGGTGAACGTGATGTGCATCGGGGTGGCGGAGCTCGACGGGATCAAGCTGGCCCGGGCCCCCGGCCCCGGCAACGCGGTGTTGCTGCTGGGATCGACCACGGGGCGGGACGGCATCGGCGGGGTCTCGGTGCTGGCCTCGGCAGCGTTCGACGAAGGGGCGGCGACCAAACGCCCCAGCGTCCAGGTGGGCGACCCGTTCATGGAGAAGCTGCTGATCGAGGGGTCGCTGTCGCTGATCGAGAAGGATCTGGTGGTCGGGATTCAAGATCTCGGGGGGGCAGGCCTGTGCTGCGCCACCTCCGAGTCGGCCGCCAAGGCGGGCACCGGGATGCTGATCGATTTGGACAAGGTGCCTCTGCGGGAGTCCGGCATGGAGGCCTTTGAGATCCTCACCTCCGAGTCCCAGGAGCGCATGCTCGTGGTGGTCGAGCCGCCGAAGGTGAAAGCCGCCCTCGACGAGTGTGAACGGCTGGGACTGCGGGCGTCGCAGATCGGCGAGGTGACCGACACCGGCCGCCTCGTCTGCACGATGGGCGGCCAGGTCGTGGCCGATGTGCCGGCCGAGTCGCTGGGGGACGGACCCCTGTACCACCGCCCCTTCAGCCCTCCGGCCGCCATGAAGGTGCGGCACTTCGAGCCGGTCGCAGTGGAATCTCCCCGGGAGGCGCTGCTTAAGCTGCTCGGCTCGGCCAACATCGCATCGAAGCGCTGGATCTGGGAGCAGTTCGATCACCAGGTGATGCTGGGGACGGTGGCCGGTCCGGGGGCCGGGGCGGCGGTCCTTCGGCTCCCCGGCTCGAGCAGCCGGATCGCGGTGACCGTGGACGCCAACGGGCGCTTCGGGCAGATCGATCCCCGGATGGGGGCCCAGCACTCGGTCGCGGAGGCGTATCGCAACCTCTGCGCAGTGGGGGCGGAGCCGGTGGCGGTGACCAACTGCATGAACTTCGACAACCCGGAGATCCCCGAGGTGATGTGGCAGTTCGTCGAGGCGGTCAGGGGCATGGGCCACGCCTGCGAGGCCCTGGACACGCCCATCACCGGCGGGAACGTCTCTTTTTACAACCAGACCCTGGACGAGGCGATCTACCCCACGCCGGCGATCGGCATGATCGGCATCCTGCCGGAGAACGTGCAGCCCCCCTCGCCCGGGTTTGTGAAGGAGGGCGATGCGATCGTGCTGCTCGGCGAGACCAGAGACGAGTTGGGGGCAAGTGAGTACCAGCGCACCATCGAGGGCAAGCTCGAAGGGCCGCTTCCCGAGCTTGACCTGGTGAAGGAGTCGGCCACCGGCTGGGTGATCCGGGAGATGATCTCCCGCGGCCAGATCCTGAGCGCCCAGGACTGCTCCGAAGGGGGAGTCGGGGTGGCGCTGGCAGAATTGTGCATCCACGGCCACATCGGAGCGGAGGTGGCTCCGGAGCCGGGCCTGGACCCGATGCGATGGCTGTTCTCGGAGAGCGCCTCCCGGATAGTCGTGGCTCTCGGCAAGGACGATGTCCCCGAGCTCAGGTCCCTGGCGGCCAACCTCGGAACGACGGTGGTCGATCTGGGCTACGTCATGGGCCGGTCACTGGTGGTGGAGGGTCTGTTCGAGATCAATGTGGCCACTCTGAAGGACGTCTACGAGGGGGGCTTTCCGAAGCTGATGGGTTAGGGCTGTAAGACGTTTCGCGATACAATACTGTCCATGGGAAAGGCGATCTCAGTCCGGTTGGACGATGAAGCGTTCAGAGCACTGGCGCTTCTCGAAGCGACCGGTCTTACTCGTTCGGAGGCGATCCGCAAGGCCCTGAAGCAGTCGTCCGATCTGATCAGGCGTCGAGAGAGTCTCGCCGAGGAGTCACGGGCTCTGGAAGCGGATGCAGCCGACCGGCGGGAGATGCTCGAGGTTGCAGAGCTGATGGAGAGCCTCCGTGCTGAGGGGTGACGTTCACGTCCTCAGGCCGCCTCGCAAACCCGGGCACGAGCAACAGGGCAGGCGATACGGCATCATTGTTCAAGCGAATGAGCTTCTCCCACGATCGGTGGTGCTCGTCGCGCCAACCTCCGTCAGTGCCCGGCCGGCTTCATTTCGGCCGGCGATTGAGGTCGAGGGCTGGACCACGAAAGTGCTTGTCGAACAGACAGGCGCCGTCGATGCCGGCCGCCTTGGTGATCTCGCCGGTCACGTCACGGCCGACGAGCAATGGGGCATAGACGAATCGCTGCTGACGGTATTCGGTTTGCGCCGAGCCGAAGGACGATTTCGCTAAGGGCGGCGAAGCCTGACGCAGCACTGCCCCTCGGTGGGGACGAGATCGACCTTGACGGTTTCGTTGCCGAGGCCCCGGACGACGCCCTCGAGGAACCCCTGGTTCATAATGCACACGAGCTCGGGAGCGTGCTGGGCCAGTGCGTGGAACGGGCAGTTCTTGAGTGAGACCTCGTTGTCGGTGCGAGCGGGTTCGAAGCCGTACTCCTCTAGCATCTCGGCGGCCACGGCCATGGCCCGCTCAGCGCCGGGCGGGCGAAGGTGCCTGTCTTCGCGGACCTTGGACCCGGCGGCGAGCCCTGCCTCGTATGCGATCGTTCGGGCGTGCTCGACGCCCGGTTGTGCTGCGGTTGTAATCGTATCCACCAAAAGAGCGCCTACCACGTCGTACCGCCGCTGCGGAAGGGAAACCTCGACTTCGACGTCGGAAGGCTCGTATACCTTGGCCGGCCGGCCCGCGCCCGGACCCGAACGCCCCGGGGGACGGGCATAATGGAACTTCAGCAGCCCCTCGCCCGCAAGCTTGTCGAGGTGGAAAGCGGCGAGCTTGCGGGATACTCCGAACTCTCTGGCGACGTCCTCACGGTTGACCCCGTCGAGCTGTCGCCTCGCGAACAGGTACATCGACCTCCGGAGATCGTCGTCGAGAGTCGATATCCGCTTCACGTCGCGCCCGAGATTTGTCACGAGGATATTGTAACACCCAGTAATCTGTACTAAATGGCGATCGCGAACCCGGCGGAACCAGGCTTGCGGTTCTAAAGACTATATTGGCTGGTATAATAGTCGGAGACTACCCAAGGTTGGGCAGCCGAGGGACTTTCTTGAAGGGGAGGTCGGAGTGAGCACGACGAGCAGTAAAGGCATCCGAGCAAACACAGTGCGAGCACTGCCGAAGCGCAACAGACGGTACTCGGATGGGCGTCAGTGCTCGCACCCCGGATGCATAACCAAGCTGTCTGCCTACAACCGGTCGGACACCTGTTATGCGCACGCCCCGTTCCGGGCCCCCCGCCTGCGTGGACGGAAAGTCGCTTGACCTCCCGTCCCCGCGGATGGAAGGTCGTTTGACCTCCCACCCCCGCGGACGGAAGCTGGCATGAGATGAACGTGATCGAGGCTTCCGAGCTGAAGGAGAAGCTGGACCGGGGTGACCAGTTCAAGCTGGTCAACGCGCTCGGCGACTGGGAGTTCCGAGCCAAGCACATACCCGGCTCGATTCACCTTCCCACCATCGAGCAAGCCCTCGAAGAGCTCTCCCCGGACGACGAGATAGTCGTGTACTGCTCCAACCCCTCCTGCCGGGCGAGCTCGAACCTGTACAAGGAGCTCGACAAGCGCGGCTACAAGAACCTGCGGCGGTTCGAAGGAGGCATTGTCGGCTGGGACGAGGCGGGGTACCCGCTCGAGGGCGAGTGGGTTAAGTAGCCCCCACGGCCACCGCTGCCCGCGGCGCCCGGACCACCGATTGAAATCCGATCCTGGCGTGGCTCCCGTCGCAAAAGGGCTTGTTCTGCGAGGCCCCACATCTGCACAGAGCAATGTTGCGGGCCTTGACAACGAACTCGTTGCCTTCGGGGTCCACCAGGTGGACCGGCCCTCTCACCAACAGGGGTCCGTTGTCCGAGGGCTGGATGGAACAGCTGTGGCCGTTCAGTTTTTCATTCATGTGACTCATCTCCTTACCAGACAATGGAGCATCCAATCGGCTGTGTTTCGGGCTCTTTGACCGGACGCCCGGCCTGAAGGTCCTCGAGGGCGTTGGTCAGATCCGTGCTCGCAGCCCTGGACGGATCGCGCGAGTCGGTGATCCTTCCCCGATAGCGGAGCTTTCTATCGCCGTCGAAAACAAACGCATGGGGCGTGGTCACCGCCCCGCATCCTTTCGCCAGAGCCCCGTCTTCGTCCTTGAGGTACGG
>JBBDRH010000380.1:0-3230 GCA_040905645.1 Actinomycetota bacterium | reverse complement strand
TTTCAGTCCGACTTCCGTCAGGCGCTTCCTAAGTACCTCAGGGTCGGAAACCTGGAACTCGAGAGGCGGAGGGTCGTCCGGTAGACCCGGGAAGTCCGGGGCGACGGCTCTCAACGCCGCGATGAACATCTGAAGGAACTCGAGCTCCTCGGCGAAACCGTAGGCGACGAGGAGGACGCGCCCGCCGGGCTTGGTCACCCGGACCATCTCGCGCAGAGCGCGCCGCTGGTCGGGGACCAGCATGACCCCGAACATCGAGCCGGTAACGTGGAAGGCGTCGTCCTCGATGTCGAGGGCGTGTGCGTCCATGACAGCCCCCTTGGCGGTAGTCAAGCCCTCCTCGCGGGCCCGGCCCTCGAAGCGCTCGATCATGGCGGGGGACCAGTCCGTCGCCAGGACCTCCGCCCCTAGGCGTGCCGCCGGGAGGCTGAGGCCTCCAGGCCCTGCCGCCACGTCCAGGAAGCGTTCCCCCGGTTTTAGGCCCACCAGCTCCAGGGCCTCGTTCGCGAGCTCTGCCTCCTGCGGAGCGACGTAAAGGTCGTATCCTTCCGCGATCGCACCCCAGGCCTCCGACGGCGCTACGTGCTCCTCGGTGGTCGTACCCACCTCGTGACTCGACATCGCTCCTCCCTCCTTGGGCTGGCTCAAGGCCAGGGCCCACGCTTGGCGCCTCCGTCTGGATTCCACGGCCGACCCGCGGAACTCGGTGGGAGAAGGGTAGAAGACCGGACCTGCGCTCGACTTCGGGCGATACACCCATTCCCCTGGCCGGGGTATGGGTGAACCTTCGTATCCCCGCTCAGCTATGGGCGAAGCCGTGGCGGTAGGCGTAGGCGATCGCTTCGCCTCGGGAGGTGATCTCCAGCTTCCTGAAGATGTTGCTGATGTGGCGTGCAACGGTCTTCTCGCTGATGTACAGCTCTTTTGCGATTATCCGATTGGTATTACCCGACGCCATCGAGGTGAGCACCTCTACCTCCCGAGGGCTGAGCACTCCAGTCGCCTTCGCTTTTCGAGGCCCCATGAGTACTTCCACCCTGGCAAGGTCGGTAGCCGCTTCGAGCTTCTCGTACACCTCCCGGGCCGATGCGAACTCGAGGTCCGCGGTGCCCGCATCCATCAGCTCGAAGCACGCTACTCCGATCAGCTCACGGGCTCTCCCAGCCTGATAAGAAGCATTGAGCTCACTCCAGGAGCCATGTGCCTTTCGAAGATAGGCGAGCGCGGCTTGAGCATCACCTTCCGCCAGTAGGACGGCTCCTGTGGCGTGGGATGCGAGTGCGTGCAGGTAAGGGCCGCCGACCTCCGCGGCTATCACAGAGAGCTCGTCCGCCGCCGATCGTGCACCTTCCACCTCCTTCACCTCGAGCATTATCTCGATGAAAGCAGGAAGAATCTTTGCCCGGTCGGAGACATCCCCCCACTCGCTCAGTGCCCTCCTTATGCTCGCCGCGGCTAGCTCGATCTCCCCTTGCGCGAGCCGGAGGAGAGACATCCCCGGTTCGGGTTCGCGTCCGGCGGCGGTGGCCCGACGGTAGGACTCTTCGGCCTCGGCCCACTCACCGCGCAGGCGCTGGATCTCTCCGAGCTGGTAGAAGGCCGAACCAAGCGTGTCCCACGCGGTCGGGCCGGAAAGCAGCTCGCAGGCCCGCCGAGCCTCGGCCAGCGCCTCGCGCCAGGCACCTTCCAACAGGAAGATCTCCGACCGATGCACGAGACAATTGCCCCGGTAGGGGACGAGGTCGGGCTGCGACTCGCACCAGCGGGATAGCGCGTCGGTCCATTCCCTGGCGCGACGCATGTCGTAAGCGTCGTGACAAACCGCGATGACGTTGCAATAGGCGAGTCCGATCATGATCGGCGACAATTCGTCTGCGAGGACCGCAACCATGACCTCGTCGAGCAGAGCGATGCCTTCTGCGATCCGTCCCTGGAGAACTAGCGCCTGCCCGCGGCCGATATCGCAAAGCGCCAGGAGATCTCGATCGCCGAACCGGGCTGCGATCTCGCCCGCCCGGGTCAGATCGTCCCAGGCGGACTTCGTGTTTCCCTCGAACAGTATCGGCAGGGCCGAAAGCGTGAGCAGCCATCCCTGCTCGGCACAGTCCGGGGCGTCTTTCAGCACCCGCCGGCCTCGGGCCACCCAGCCCAGCGCCGGGGCTTGATCCCCCCGGAAGAAGAGCCCGAGAGCCTGCCAGAAAGCGCATCGAGCGGCGCGCTCGATCTCTCCCTGACGCAGCCAGTCCCGATGGGCACGCATCCAGGCGTCCCCGCACTCCTCGTCATTCCCCACCATATACGCGGCGACTGCGAGATCTTCGAGGTCTTCTGCGCTTAGGGCCCCGTCACGATCACGAGCCGAGATCTCGCCAAAAGCCACACCCCAAGACCGGGAAGGCGACCCTCGCCTGATGTCGTTCGTCTCCATCCGGCTTAAAGATAAGGCAAAAGAAGCTCAACTAAAAGACACGGCATTCATCGAGCGGCTTCGAGAGCACTATTCCGCGCCATCCGACTCATCAAGGGCTTGGCGATACGAAACCGGACCTAGCCGGCACCAGATTGAACTGTCGAAACTTGGGTACATCTGCCTGGCCTGAACAGCAGGCACCGATGTAGGCAGGCAGACCGTTTCACGGCTGTCCAGGACAAAGACGACTCGAGTGTTTTTCACGTCCAAAAGCTGATCAACCCAGTTGTCGACGACGAGCCGGATCCGGCTGCAGCCAACGCCCTTCAGGAGGGCCTCGGCGGTTCGGTGAGATGAGGACGATGATGCAGTACCTGTTCCAGAGTTCAACTTCCGAGGTGACGCGCTGCCCTATAAAGACCTGATCCCGGGCATCGGAACCGAAGAGATTTGCCACGTCGAGCTCATCGCGACACCATCAACCACTTGCTTGACGGCAGCCCGCGCTACAAGGGGAGGAACGATGGGACCGACGTTCCGGCAGCAGGCGGTAAGACCCCGCTGGAGATAGAACTGAACAAGCCCAGCACGGGCAGCGGCGGCGGCAACATCCATCATTTCCTCGTAGGGGTGCAAGGAGCGCTGCCGGTTGATTCGGCCGGCACCCCGTGGGCCGGCACCCCGTGGAGCGGTTCCTACGTGTACAACGGCGGCAAGCTCGTGCTCGAATCTGATCTACTACGTGATGCTCGAGGCGACCGGCCGGCTGCAGAAATGCCGCCTCTTACGAGATGAACGACAACAAGACCGCCCGCGCCAC
>JBBDRH010000379.1:0-3261 GCA_040905645.1 Actinomycetota bacterium | reverse complement strand
GTCAGGCGGGTGAGACCACGGGTGAGGTGGCCGAGGCGTTGGGCCGCAGTGTCCGGTGGGTGCGCAAGTGGACGGCACGACACGCGGCAGCTGAGCCGGGCCAGGACTGGGCGGCGTCGGTGTCCCGAGCGCCTCACCGGTCTCCGAATCGGACCTCGCAGGCGGTCCGTGACCAGGTGCTGGCGGTGCGTGCCAAGCTCGAGGTCAACCCGCAGTCGCAGTACGGGCCGTTGGCGATCGCCTGGGAGCTCGAGCTGCTCGGTGTCGCCCCGGTGCCCGAGGTCTGGACCATCAACCGGATCTTGGCCCAGGCGGGGGTGACCCGCCGTCGCGGCCGCCAGCCGGGCTACCAGTCCAAGGGGGCGCCCTATCCGCACCCGACGACCAGGGGGCCGGGCGAGTACCACCAGGCTGACCTGATCGGGCCGCGCAACCTGGATGGCGGGATCGGGTTCCACGCCTTCAACCTCATCGACGTGGGCACCCACACAGCCGGCTCGGAGATCATCGACATCCTGCGTCCGACCACGATCGCGGCCTCGTTGGCCACGATCTGGAGCCGGGTCGGCCTCCCCAAGGTCATCCAGTTCGACAACCACTCCAACCTGCGCGGCGCGATCCCACCCCGCGCGTCGACCTTCGGGCCGGTGGTTGCAACCTGCCTCGAGCTGGGTGTTGGTTTGCCCGGTTCGCGCCGCTGCGTGAACCCTGGCGCAACGGGGTGGTCGAGCACTTCAACGACGTGCGGGACAAGTCGTTCTTCCGCACCGCCCGCTACCCGGACCTCGACATCCTTAGGGAGCGCACCGCGACGTTCGAGGGCTTCCACAACGCCCTTTGGTGCCACCCGCCGGCCGACGCATGACCGTGATTGTCGCGCGCTCACCAGGCGAATGGCCGCGCCCATAGTTGACACGGAGCCTTTCGGGCCCCTGCGCTAGCCTTCTTTCGGATGCAGTGCTGCACCAGTCACGGGACCGACTTCCTGCCCGCCCAGGCATTGCAGCAGGACGCCGTGCGCCCGGTCAGCCACGCTCTGACCCAGGTGGCCAAATCACTCGAACGTCAAGTCCGCGATCGCGCCCATACGCCACGATGTCACCGGTGCCACCCTTGCCCTCCGCCTCCTGTCCATCCCAAACCGCAAGAAGGACATCGCTAGCATCCGCGACGGCATGTCCAGCTGCTAGGAAGGCCTCTTCGGATGGGGCCTCAAAGGGCAGCGACGTAACTCGTGTGGCGAGCTCCAATAGAGCGTTGTACTGAATGCGAGCAGAGTCCGACTGGAAGCTGCGATCGTAGTCCTCACTGGGGACGATGACGTGCAGTTCGCCACCGGCAGCGAGGATCGTGTAGGCGAACATCTGATCAGCGCCCTCTGCAAGGCTCGTCAAGCCCACCAAGTCATCGGTACTGCTAGCAACCTCTTTAGATATCGCCGCTGCAATGCGACGACGAGTTCCGCGAGTTAGGGACTGGTGCCCCGTGCATCCGAGATAAGTCATAGCAACCCTCGTGACGCCAAGCGCCAGAAGTAGCGCCCTAGAGAAGTCAAGTAGACGAAGCCGTTCTCCATTGCGACCCAGTAATGATCGCGCCTGTTATCAGTCGTGACAAGATTGGCGTTGCGAAGTCTCCCAAGATAGTCAAACTGCTGCTGTTCGAAGGTGCCCGCCTCGCCATCAGCCAACGGCCGACCGTCACCCTCATGCGCAGGCGTCAATTGCAGCCGGTGATTCTCTGTTGGGAAGTGATCGGGCAACCGGCGCAAGAGTTCCGGATCCAGCCACGGTGGACCCACACGAAGCACAGGAGGATCGATGAGGTATGCCTTTAGGACTGGGCGTTGATCCCAAGCTCCGAATGCAGCACTAACGTAGCCGTACAGACTTAATGCTGTCACGTTGCCGCGATGGTCGGTCGCTCCGCCCTCGAGCCCGTCCAACAGTACTCGAGTGAAGGCTCCATGATCGCCAACCTCCGCAGCAACTTCTGTCGCGCGACTAGCCGCCATGACAGTGACATTTTCCCTTAATACGACGCGACCGAGGCGGAAACTATCTGCAACTCCGGAGGTTTGGAAGGCGGGCGAATTCCCGGCATCGCCACTGAAGCAGCAATCGAGCAGCAAGGTCACTGTTAGAGCCGGTGAATCGTTAGCCAGAGTAATCAGATCGTTCATGGAGACGCCAAGGCTATTCGGGGCAGCATCTTGTGTTACGAGGTCCGCCCCCCAGGGAGTCAGGGCACCATGCCCTGCAAAGAAGAAGAGAAGGTGTGCATCGCGGGCGTTGCTGAACAGGTCTAGCAGTGCATGGCGAAGGGAATCTCTCGTTACGGAAATCGTCAGTGCGTTGCCCGTGAGGAGTTCAGTATGCCAGTTCGGACTCCCGTCAGAATTGCGAGCAAGCAGTTCGTCTAGGGCTGTGGCATCGGATACACAGCCAGTTAACGAACTCAAGGTCGGGTACTCATCAACGCCGACGAGCAATGCCCGCTTCACGCGTTCTTGCCTTCACCCATCATCTGGTCCACAGCGGCGGCAATATCCTTCCACCTCCAGGCCATTGTTCGGTTCCGTTGCAGTCCAGTGGGCAGCGTGCTCGCAGTACCTGCACCACCTACGTATACACCAAATACGGGAACATCCTTCTCTTTCGCCATTGCGATCTCTTTGGCTACACCGGTCGCCGTCGCCATGTGCTTCCCCACGAGGACGATGCACATGTTCGTACTCCCCATCTTCTTCTTGATGAGAGCTTCCCACTGGCTCTGGGGAAGGGTGGTCTTGCTTGACCAGTCGTGAACGGTGAACGGTGTTGGAGAGTCGGTCTTAGCCTGACCGGCGAAGAGATTCTTCTCAGTGAGGTTGTTGTCAAAGTCGAAACTCACGAACGCTCGAGGATCAGCCATGCTCAGCCTCCGGCCTAGGAATCGGTTGTCGTCCGACAAGCTATAGGAGCCTTGTGACACAGAGGACGAAGGTCGCGGCCTCCTGTGGACAGACCCGACCGCAGCTGCAACTGGTCCGACGGTGTCCCTTGGCGCCCGAGGTACGTGTCCGCGCGTACCTGGGGGATGCCGGAGGACGGCGTGCGTCCATGTGCGGGGAAGCGCCCCTACAGTTTGCCAGCCTCACGCGGCTATGCGCGGGTTCGCCATTCGCGGCAGCAATCCGGGGCGCCCATCAGGGGATTACCGGGTGCGGTCGGGCATGCGGTCCTTGCACCTGAAGGGCCGCAGTCAACCGGCCTCGGACCA
>JBBDRH010000378.1:0-3280 GCA_040905645.1 Actinomycetota bacterium | reverse complement strand
CGGAGGGTGGTACGCCGAGCAGGAGTGGACCGGCGTCCCGCTGAGGGCACTCCTGCCGTCAGCCGAGGGCCGCAGCGTAATGGTGCACTCCCAGACCGGCTACGCCCGCCGGTTCCCGATCCGGGACCTTGACGGCCTCCTTCTCGCCACCGGCGTGGAGGGCTCTCCCCTATCCGCCGGACACGGCTTCCCGGCACGGCTGGTTGCGCCGGGAAGGCGGGGATTCTGGTGGGTGAAGTGGGTGGACCTCATTGAGGTCGACGACCGGCCCTGGTGGATACAGCTTCCGTTTCCGATGGAGTGAGCGCGTCACGATCCTTTAGTCGGACCTATGCCATCGCCACGGACACACGAACTAACCAAGCCCCCCGCCGCCGGCCACCGGCGCGATTGACGAAAGCAGGGTCAAAGGGTCCACCTCGGAGCCTTGGAGATCGACGCTCAAGGTGACGCCGTCCTCGAACAAGGTACTGAAGCTCTCTATGCCATCGAGCGTCACGGTTTGCCAAATCGTCCCTTCGGCGGTCTTGGTGGCGACGGATCCGGGCTCGGTGACGGGGTTCTTTTCAGTAAGCCGGGCGTCTGTCTGCCAAACGTGCAACCTACCCCCGCCCGGTAATGAGTACCAAACATCCAGGCTGTGGATCGGCTCGCCCCCCACCGCTTGGTATTCGGAAGCTAGGGCATGATCCGTCACGGACCCGGCGGGCAAGGCGAGAGGCATCCTGAGACTGTAGGGGATACCGGCTTGCGCTCGCTTGATCTCCGCCGGCGCCCTATGGGCTTGGATTCGGATCATCGAAGCTTCTTGATCTGCGGTCGGCACCGGCATGATGCCGTCACCAAGCGGCTCCTTGAGGCTGCTCGTCACCATCGACCGATCCGTGGGCGGCGTGGCCCGGCCCAACAAATCAGCAGTCGCCTGAGCCGTGGCCGCTATCGCCACGAAGATCACCCCGAGGGTTGCCAGACCCACAGCCAAGCGAGAAGGAGAAATTTGGACCTTGTTCAACTTGCTCTCCTAATGGAAACAGATCCAGGGCGGTTTTAGCGGTGCCGTGACAAGCAGGAGCAACAAGAAATGATTGTATGGCGCTTCCCCTCCAACATCCTCCGCCCTCTGAATCAGACCGCCGCGACCGATGCCGCTTCGATCATCCTCTGCACATTGGGCGGACTGAAGAAGTCGGCCGGCGAGACCGTTCCTGCGATCATGCTGACGAAGTCGTCCATCGAGTCCTGGCTGCGGGACACCGCACCCAACAGCTGCTGCATCTCGGGGGGCGGGGGCTCCATGGCGGCAAGCTGGCAGGTCATCTCGTAAAGCGGCATGACGGTTTGATCGCGGACCTCCTGGTAGCTCCCCATGGCCTGCTCGAATGACAGATTGCCGCTCCACGTGTCGTGCAGGGCTCCGGACAACAGCTCGGCATCGCGAAAGGCGTCGCTGATCCCCTGCGCGGTGCAGGGATCCTTGTGATAGCCGGCGTCGCCCACCAGCGCCCAGCCGGGGCCAAACGGCTTCCGGAAGTAGTTGGGAACATCGGCCGTGCCTCGAATGCGTGACACCCGCGTGGCCTTCGCTACCCGCTTTGCAAACTCCGGGGCCAGCTCCAGGGTCCTCAGGTAGTTCCCCTCGACATCGGTCCGGTTCGCACGGAACTCGTCGTACGGCCAGCCCATGACCAGGACGGTCTGACCTTCGTGGGTGGGAAACGCCGCCCAGGACCGGCGGGGACGAACAAAGACCTCGAAACCGTCGACCGGCAGGTCCACCCAGTAGCTGTAGTACAGAGCCTCGAGAGACGGTTGCTGGCTGTACGATTCCACCCCAACGGACTTGGCGACCAGCGAGTGGTGTCCGTCGGCGCCGATCACGATGGGGGCCCGCTCCAACCTGCTCGCCATCCCCTCGGAGTGCCCCCTGATCCCGCCGACCCTGCCGTCCTCGAAAACTATCCGCTCGACGGTAAAGCCTTCGCGCACCTCCACCCCCGCCTCGGCGGCGGCATCGACCAGGAGCTTGTCCAGGACGACCCGTCGGGGAGCGTGGGCCACCCGGTTGGTTCCCGAAGGCCGGGGATGCCCCGCGATGGTGAATGGCCCGAAATCGAACGAATAATCCGTTATCGGTGGACATCCGGTTGCCTCGAGCCTGCCCCGCAGCCCCCATCGCTCCAGGGCGGCAATTCCGGGCGGGTGAACCATGTGGGTCGAAAGAGTGTCGCTGGGAAAGGTGGCCCGGTCGACGAGCAGCACCCTGTAGCCCTTTCGTGCCAGCAGCATCGCCGTCGGCGATCCCGCACAACGTGCTCCCACCACTATTGCGTCGTAACTCTCTGCCATGGCCATCGCCTCCTGTAGTCCGGTAAGGCGATGGTGCGCCGCGGCGGGCGCAAAAGCATCGGGGGGATCCCCTATTTGCAGCCTGGTCTATGAGCCTGCAGCCAACCTCGTCGAGTGGGCCGCCGCTTCCGCACGATTGCGAAGCTGCAGCTTGGAGAGGATCCTGCCGACGTGGTGCTCGACCGTCTTGGGGCTTATGAAGAGCCTGTCGCCGATCTCGTTGTTGGTCAGCCCGGCCCCCAGCAGCTCGAGTACCTCCTCCTCTCTTCTGGTAAGCGGCGTTCTCCGCTTGGGCCCGGTGCGCCCGTAGGCGCCGAGCGCCCGCAAGAGCTGGGCGGCCTCGTCCGCGTCCCGTGACGCCCGGTGCTCCTCCAGTGCGCCAAGAGCTGCCTGCGCCTCGGCGATGGCTACTTCCGGCCGCTCCGAGGCGAGGGCTCTGGCAAGCTCCAGCCGTGAACGCGCCTGCTCCACCGGCATCTTCGCCCGGGAGAACGCCGTCAGGGCATCCTGCAGGCAGCTCCTGGCTTCCTCCTCCCTGCCCCCGGCCAGGCAAACCTTGCCCCGGGCCAGGGCGGATAGCGCCTTCAGGTAGTCGTTGTGGTGGCTATCGGATAGGGCTTTCAGGCGATCTGATGTCTTCTCCGCGGCGCTCAGGTCCTGCGCTGCCAGGAGAACGTCGACGAGCAACGCCAGCAGCGGCCCTTCCGCGAGAACATCGGCACTCTCCAGCCTACGCTCCAGCAGGTCGCGAGCCCAGGCTACCTCGCCCCGGGCCAGCCGAAGGGCGGCAAGGGGCCGGGCGGCGTCGGGGTGCTCGTCGAGACCCTGGAGCAGCACCGCGGCTTCCTCCAGACGGCCCTGCCGGACCCGCAGATCGGCCAGCCTTACCAGCGCATGGGCACGCATGCCGTCGTAGCCCCGCTCGAAGATGCGG
>JBBDRH010000377.1:0-3302 GCA_040905645.1 Actinomycetota bacterium | reverse complement strand
ACGCTAGGCGGGTCAATTCATGACACCTGGGCCGCCTAGTTGATTCGCTCGCGTCTTCCGGTAAGCGCACCGTTCAGGCGAAGGTTATGAGCCTCGTGGCGGGGGGCTGGTACGCCAGGAGGCGCTGTCAACGGGTTGTGGCTGCGGACCTCCGCGGCCGTCCGACCCCGTGGTAACGGTGAGCGCGTCTCGGCGTTATACCATTGGCGCTTTACGAGTCTCATCGCCGCACCCCCGCGACTACATGGACTTGGGAGCGCCGCTTCCTTTTGTGCGAGCCAATCGCCGGGCACAGCGCGCGGGCCGGGATTTGTGTGGAGCAAGCGCTCTCCCGTATGGTCGCCGGCGTTAGGGCGTGCTAACGGCCCGGGCGGCCCGGCTGCTTGGAGAAGCAGTCGCTGCAGTAGACGGGCCTGTCCTGGCGGGGCTCGAAGGGGACCTGGCACGCTGAGCCGCAGCTGGCGCAGACTGCGTCGTACATCTGGCGCGGGCCGCCGCCGTAGCCGCCGCCGCCTCCTCCCCCTCCTCCTCCGCCATAGCCACCGCCACCGCCTCGCCGGGCCTGGCGACAGGAAGGGCAACGCTTGGGGTCCTGGTACCCGCGCTCTGTGTGGAACTGCTGGTCGTCGGCGCTGAAGGTGAACTCGGAGCCACACTCCGCACAGGTGAGGGTACGGTCTTCGTAAGTCACTCGATGATCTCCTTACTATGCTGTCCGCCGCGATTGTGCGCCGATGCGGGGCAGGTGTCAACGGGGCCCACTTCAGGGGAGTCAGCTAGGGCACCGTCAGGCGACGGTGCCAACCCCGAGCGTGCACTCGCGGAAGAGGAATCCGCGACGCCTGAGCCGTCGGCTGTCGCGCCGGTGAGCCGGGACGGCGGCGGTGCGGAGGAGACGCCTACGGAGGGGCAGCAGCTCCGGCCACTGTGACCGTTGTCTAGGGTCTACCTGAGACAAGGCCCCCCCCCCGTCAGGCTCCCTGTCTAGAACGATTTGGCCCGTCCAAGGTCTGGCCACCTAGTTGTCACTTCTGAGACGATTTCGGCGGCGCCGACGGATTACGATCAAGCGGCTGATGGTTCCGATTTGCGCTTGAGGGCGACGACCGGGATCGTGCGCCCGGCCCTCGCCTGGTAGCCGCCGAACATCGGGTATAGCCCGGCCTGCTTGGCGTACAAGCGGTCGCGCTCTTCGCCGGCCAGCTCCTCCGCCTCGACCATGAACTTGTCCATGCCGACTTCGACCTCGGCCGTCGGGTTGGCGCGGAGGTTGTGGAACCAGTCGGGGTGAGTTGGCGCGCCGCCCTTGGAGGCGAAGATGAGCAGCCGGTCGCCGTCAGCGAGGTACATGAGCGGGTTGACGCGCGTCCTTCCGGACTTCGCGCCAGTGTGGTGGAGCAGAAGCATCGGCGCGCCCTGAAACGGCCCGCCGACTCTGCCCTCGTTGGCGCGGAATTCAGTGATGATCTGGTTGTTCCAGTCGTTGACGGTCGTCATGTGGGGTCCTCCTGGGTTCAAAGCGATTCCACGACGCGACGGTAGGTGCTATCGGCTTGCACGCTTAGCGCGTACGCGCCGAGGCTAGAACGCCATCCAGCTACAGGAAGGCGACGCTAGTTCTTCGGTGTTGGCTTTGGCACCGACGCCGCCTTCTTCTGTGCCTTCTGCTTGTTGGTCTTGGAGGTGTTCTTCGGACTCTTGTCGCCCATCGCGCAGTCCTTTCTCAAGATCCGCCGGCACATCGATATTAGCGCATCCGTCGGGTGCGAGTCCTGCGCGTCGCCGCTAGGGGTGCCCCGCGGGGTGCCCCGCGGTGCGCCGCGGAACGCTAAGACTTCGTAGTGCCGGGTAGCACCCTCTCAAGCGGCGTGCAGTGGCGTAGAATCTCCGTGAAGAACCGAAGTCCCTATCCTTGGCAGCGAAGGAAATGTGACGTGATCCGCCGATGCGATGACGACGACCTAGAAGTCATATACGAGATCATCAACGACGCCGCTCGGGCGTATGCGGGCGTAATTCCTGCTGACCTCTGGAGAGAGCCTTACATGTCCAGGGATGAGCTTCGACGTGAAATTACCGCTGGTGTCGAGTTCTGGGGATACGAGGAGGGCGGCGGCCTGGTCGGCGTGATGGGGATACAAGATGTGCAGGACGTGACACTCATCCGACATTCCTACGTCCGCACACGGGACCAGAATCAGGGGATTGGGGGAAAACTGCTTTCCCACCTGCGTCGGCAAACATCCCGGCCCCTCCTCATCGGCACGTGGGCGGACGCGTCTTGGGCAATCCGGTTCTACGAGGGCCACGGTTTCCGACTTGTTTCTCCCGAAGAGAAGGACAGGCTACTGCGAGCGTACTGGCCTGTGCCACCGCGTCAGATCCAGGAGTCGGTAGTCTTGGGAGATCAGCGGTCCAGTTCTATAATCAGCGCAGACCCCACACGGCCCTCGGAGGCCAGCCGGCAATGGCTGTCCTTGTAAACAACGTCCGTGGGAACTACAGCTAGTCTCGCCCGGCCGGGGCTCAGCCGGGCAACCACTCGCTACGCACCGGCGGCGGAGATAGCTGCCTGTCCTTCACTGCGCCCGAAGGCCGCCAGGGACAGGATAGAGCGGATGACGTCCTCTGCGGAGTACGAACCGTCTGCACTAGGTAGCATGCTTCGAATAAAGCTGTGATCTTGTCCTAGCGTGACAATCGGTGGCTCGATGGCTGCTTCGGTGCGTTGGCCGTCCTTCGATGCTGCCGCGAGGCCATTGCAGAGGCATACCCTTCCCTGTGTGCTATCAGCGTCCCCACCTTTTTTCAGGTACGCCTTGAGCGGTTCCGCAGGACACCGAAACCCTATCCCGCCCCTCGTCGTCTTGTAAGCCTCAACGAGATATACCAGGCTGCAGCTTCTCTTACGCGCTCCGTAGACTACCGGGTCGGACAATGAGCCTTCGAGGCGGACTACCTGGAAAGGAAAGCCGGACGGAGAGACGACGGGGTTCGCCATGACCTCAATATCCCCGGAGTAGCTCTTTCTCCTCAGCTCCCGCTTGATATCGTCCCTCAACCCCGACTCGTCACAGAGTGCAAAGGCGGAGCCCACCTGGATACCGGCCGCCCCCGTGCTCTTTGCCTCGTCGACCTTTTCCGGACTCGCGTATCCGCCGGCCAGCCAGAATGGCTTTCCTAGGTCCCGTATCTTCGCCAGGTCCGGCTTGTCGCGCTCCCCGTAGACCGGCTCCCCGCTTTCGCTGATCTCTTTTCCCCGTGCCGGAGCGTTATGCCCACCTGCAATCGGGCCTTCCACC